>JAKBCJ010000117.1 GCA_021807975.1 Pseudomonadota bacterium
AAGAATAGCATCCAGGATTTGCAGCACATCGTCCTGAAAGCGCCTTGTGCCGATGATCCAGCGAATCAGATGCTGGATCAGCGTCTTGGGCACCCCGGCATTGACGTTGTAGTGCGCCATCTGGTCGCCCACGCCATAGGTACACCACCCCAGCGCCAGTTCCGACAAATCGCCGGTTCCGATCACCAGACCACCCTGGTGGTTGGCCAACCGGAACAGATAGTCGGTGCGCAAACCGGCCTGCACATTCTCAAACGTAATGTCGTAAACCGACTGGCCGGAGGAATAGGGATGCCCCAGATCCGTCAGCATCTGTTTTGCCGCCGGTTTGATATCCAGTTCGCTGGCGCTGACCCCCAGCGACTTCATCAATGCCCAGGCATTGGATTTGGTGTAGTCGGAGGTGGCAAACCCCGGCATTGTATAGGCCAGGATGCCGTCACGCGGCAGACCCAGCAGGTCGAAAGCCTGCGCACACACCAGCAGCGCCTGCGTTGAATCCAGCCCGCCGGAAATGCCGATCACCACTTTCCTGACGCCGGTCGAACGGATGCGCTGCGCCAGGCCCGACACCTGTATATTATAGGCTTCGTAACAATCCTGTTCCAACCGCGCGACGTCTGCCGGAACGAACGGGAAGCGCTCAGTTTTGCGGTAGAAGCCCACATCGCCCCCGGGGGCGCCGACGGTGAAGCCAACGCGGCGGAACGCGCGGGCATGGCGGCGGCGGTTGGTATCGAAGGACCCCATTTGCAGCCGCTCCTGCGCCAGCAGGTCCAGGTCGATATCGGCGATGGCTGCCTGGTCCGCCACCGGGAACCGGTCGGTCTCGGCCAGCATGTTGCCATTTTCGAACACCGACGCCTGACCGTCCCAGGCAAGGTCGGTGGTGGATTCGCCTGCCCCGGCGGCAGCATATAAATACGCCGCCAGACAGCGCGCGGATTGGGACCGGCACAACAGGCGGCGGGTTTCCGCCTTGCCGATCGTAATGTTGCTGGCCGACAGGTTCGCCAGCACGGTGGCGCCAGCCGCGGCGGCCTCACCGCTGGGTGGGTTTGGTACCCATATATCTTCACAAATCTCGGCATGGACGATCAGACCGGGGATGTCGGCGGCGGCGAACAGCAGATCGGGACCGAACGGAGCGGTATGCCCGCCGATGCAAATCGACCCGCCGTCGGTGCCGTCGCCGGACACGAAATGGCGGGCCTCGTAAAACTCCCGGTAGTTCGGCAGGTGGATTTTCGGCACCACCCCCAGCAGCGCACCGCGATGGATGACCAGCGCACAGTTATAGAGAGCGCCAAGGTGGCGCAGCGGGGCACCGACCAGCAGCAGCGGCATCAGGCCGGCGGAGGCTGCGATCACCGAACCGATCGCGGCTTCCACCGCGTCCAGCAACGCTTTCTGTTGCAGCAGATCGCCGATCGAATATCCGGACAGCCCGAGCTCTGGAAACACCGCCACCGCGACCGACCGATTATGACAGTCCCGGGCCATGGCCAGGATGGTTTGCGCATTGGCGGCCGGGTCGCCCAACGTGGTGCGGGTGGTGCAGGCGGCGACACGGGCGAAGCCGTGACGGTAGAGGGATCGGAAATTCATGATCTGCCCGGGCTGTGCTGGCGGCACTATGGCGCGGGTCCGGGCGAAGCGCCATCCACTAGGGAATCGGCGGTCCGATCGCTGTGTTTGGCAGACTGTTTTCTGACAAGCGAAACGAGATTTATAAAATATTATTTATTATAATAATGATAAACTTATAAAAATGTCATCAAACCACCCCGGACCCGCCAGGGACCGGTCCCTAGGGTCCGGCCCGCCGCTTCGGCGTTCGTAAACATGGGTCGAGGAATCGATGCACAAACTAAATTTTTCCACATACGCACTTCTGTGCGGCGCGGCACTCGGGGCTATGTTGGTCGCTCATCCGGCAGCAGCCCAAACCGATACGCAAATCCAGTCGATCGAACAGCAGATCCAGGCGCTTCAGTCGCAATTGGGTAAGGTGAAGGCCGATCTGGCATCGCGCGACAGCGCCCTGGCCGCGGCTCGGAAGCAGGCCAAGGACGCGCAGGCACAAGCCGCTGCCGCCTCGGCGCAGGCCACTCAGGCAAGCCAAGCCGCTCAGGCAGCGGCTGCCGCTGCCCCGGCGCCGGTCGCACAAGTCGTCGCGGCACCCGTCGCCGCACCCGACCCGACACTGGGCAAGGGCGCATTCCGCGTCGGTGCATTGACGGTCACGCTGGGTGGCTTCGCCGCGATTGAAGGGGTTGACCGCACGCGCAATCAGGCCGGGGGTATCAACTCCACCTTCGGCGGCATCCCGTTTGGCAACAGCCCGAATTATCACACCCCGGAATTTCGCCTCACCGCGCAGCAGAGCCGCTTCTCGCTGCTGACAGAAGGGCAGATCGATCCGGCGCAAAAGCTGACCGGTTACCTGGAAACGGACTTCCTGAGCGGTGGCTCCTCGTCCAACTCAAACGAAAGCAACAGCTACACGCTGCGCGTGCGGCAGTTCTGGGGCAACTACGACAACACGGATCTTGGCTGGCATGTCCTGGGCGGTCAGGCATGGAGCCTTGCGACACTGTATAAGTCCGGTCTAACGCCACGACAGGAAAACGTGCCGCTGACCATAGACGCACAGTACGTCGTCGGCTTCAACTGGGCGCGCCAGGGCGAAATCCGCGTGTCCAAGGACTTCTACGACCAAAGACTATGGGCCGGTCTGTCGATTGAAAGCCCGCAGACCACATTCGGCAGCGGCGCCGGGCCGAACTGCCTCACTGGCGGGCAGGCCGCCACCGGCCTGGGCGGCACGCTCAACTACGCGCAGTGCGGTGGCCCGAACGAAAACTCCATTCAATCCTACAGCGACAACGCCGCTCCGGATATTATCGCTAAGATCGCGGCCGATCCGGGCTGGGGTCACTACGAAATCTACGGTCTGTTGCGCTTCATGGATGGCCGCGTCTCTTATGCCGCGACCGGCACCGGCCAGAACCACCAAACTACGGGCGAAGGCATTGGCGGCGGCATGATCCTGCCGTTGATCCCCAGAAAGCTGGACTTCCAGGTCAGCGGCCTGATCGGTCAGGGCGTCGGCCGTTACGCCAGCGGCCAGCTTGCCGATGCGACCTTCTCCTCGACCGGCGCCATCGAACCGTTGACCGAGTATTCGGTCATGGGCGGCTTCGTCGGACATCCGATCCCCACCATCGATCTGTATGGCTATGGCGGCGCGGAAGGCGTGTCCGCGAGAGGGATTTACGGGGCATCGTCCACCAACCTGTCTGGCTGCCAGATGGAAATGGGCTCCTGTGCCGCCGTGACCTCGGGTCTGGTGGAAGGCACCGTCGGCGGCTGGTGGCGTATCATTCAGAACAACTACGGCACCGTCCAGGCGGGCTTGCAGTATGAGTACATCAACCGTAACGCCTTTGCCGGCGTCGGCGCCGTCAAAGGCAGCATGATAGCACCGAACACGAACGAGAATATGTTCCTGTTCAGCCTGCGTTACCTGCCGTTCCAATAAGCCGCCTAACCCTCAACGACATGAATGCCGGGCCGGGCAGCTGGTAAGCTGCCCGGCCCGGTGCATTTCGACCCTCCGCCGAACCAAAGCCCCCGCGATATCCCTGGCTGCTGAACCGCGGATCCCGGCCATACATGCCACTACGCGAACGCAACAGCGCAGCCAGCAAACCGATTGGATGCACCCCGTCCTGGTGATGGCGGCAGCCCTGTCCGGCAAGGCAACGCTTCCACGTTTAGGATGTATATTGACAAAATTCCTAGCACCGCTTAAATTCCGCCAATGGAAGCCCTCCCCCAAACCCGGAACCCGCCCATAGACCTGCCGGCGCAGGCTTATCGCCACCTGATACACACACTGATAGCGCTGCTGCCCCCGCCGATCGAGGACACCCCGGAAGCCACGCTTGCCAGAAATCACGCCGCGATCGCCAGAATAGCCGCAATGGCCCCGGTCAACGCCGACGAAGCGGAACTGGCCGCACAATGTATCGCCGCCAGAGCGCAAGCCGAAGAGATGCTCCTCCTAATCCGCGTCCATGCCGCGGACATCAATCTGGTCATCAAACTGAACGCCCAGTATGCCTCGATGATCCGAACCTCTTTGTCCGCCCATAACCGCCTCCGGCGAGAGCAGCAGCAACGCCGCAAGCGCGACACCAATCACGATGCCGCCGACCAGGACGAATGGACTCGCCATATCGCCGCCCAAGGGATGCTCAATGTTCTCCCAAGCGCCCCGAAACCGCCGGAAATCCCGAAATCCGAGACAAAATCCCACCCACAGAAAACCGAGACAGCAAAGCGACGCCCGGACCCTGACTACCACACCGTGGACAGCGTCAAAGCCAGCCTCGATGCAGCGATGTGCGCCGCCATCCCGGGGCGGCAGCCAACCCCGCTCCCGGGCTCCCGAAAAGCGCCTGCTCCGGCGATCGTCCCGGCCAACACCACCCAACTTCAATTGGAAACCGTCGAACCAGACCCATCGCCATAGCCGCCGCCATTACCGGCTGCCATAGCACGGGGCCGATCACGGACTGATCGTCGCTGAGGGCGTTCCACCAACCGGAAACCTCGGGATTGCCCGACGCGGCAAGATCAGCGTCCGGCTTGCCCCCCAGCAGGGCCAGATACTCGCGCTGACGCGCCGACGACGTCATCATCCGCCGCGGCAGCCGCGGAAGGCCAACAGCGCCACACAGGCAGCGGTCTGTCCAACGGTGTGCCCTCGCTCCTGCCGGTGCTGTTCAGTGCGCCCGAACCGAAGCAGCACGGCCGCCCAGGTACAGACGCCGGGCAAGACGCTGAACGTCAGCCAGCGTCGGCCAGATCGAGCCATCCAGATCATCCAGCTTCATGTCGGTCGCGATAAAGCGATAGCCGGTATCCAGACGCACCGCCGCGCCGACGAAAGCACCATCAATGTCGATAATATGGGACTGCAACATAGGGGACGGTCCTTTCAGGGACCAAAAAATCAAGGAAGCAAGCTCGGCAGCCGATCCGCCGATGAAGATCAAAGAGCATATTTTTCTATTGTAAGCAACATATTCGACAATATAAAGGTTAGTTATTTTTTTTTCATGTTTTTGGAGATTGAATTTCTAATTCACGATTGCCCGCGACACAAAAAGTCCCCCGGCCCAACCACCCCGGCCCCGGGCCCGGGCGCCGCCCCACAAACTCCGCCCGCCCGCTCGAAACCGGGTGCTTGCCGAACCGCCCACACGCTGCTCCTATCGCCGGAAATGAACCAGGGAGCGGACGCGTGAGCCAGGACAGCCGACAGATCGTCATCGCCGGCGCGGGACATGCCGGCGGGTCCGCCGCGGCGATGCTCCGGCAATTCGGCTGGACCGGCACGATCGTCCTGGCCGGCGAGGAACCGATCCCGCCCTATCAACGCCCCCCGCTGTCGAAGGCCTGGCTGAAAGGCGAGGCAACAGCCGAAAGCCTCGCGCTGCGGCCGGCCAAATTCTACCCCGATGCGTCCATCGATCTGCGGCTGGAAACCAGGGTAACAAGCATCGACCGGACAGCCAGGACGGTAATGCTGTCCGATGGCGGAACCCTCGCCTATGATATCCTGATCCTGGCCACCGGCGCCCGGGCCCGGAAACTGCCGCTGGACGGTGCCGATCTCGACGGCGTGCTGGAACTGCGTTCGGCTGCCGACGCCGACCGGCTGAAAGCCGCCCTGCACCCGGGCGCGAAACTGGCGGTGATCGGCGGCGGCTATATCGGCCTGGAAGCCGCCGCCTCCGCCCGCGCCCTGGGCGCCGAGGCCACGATCATCGAGCGCGAGGGCCGGGTTCTCGCCCGCGTCGCCTGCCCGATCCTCTCGGAGTTCTTCCAGAACTTCCACCGCGCCCGCGGCGTGACGATCGAGGTCGATGCGTCGGTCGCGGCGCTGGAAGGCTTGCAAGGCCGCATCACCGGCGTGCGCCTGGGCGACGGTCGGCTGGTTCCGTGCGACGCCGCACTGGTCGGCGTCGGCGCCGTGGCCAACGACGAACTGGCGCGCGAGGCCGGGCTAACCTGCCATAACGGTATCGCGGTCGATCTGTCCGCCCGCACCGAAGACCCGGCGATCTTCGCCATCGGCGACTGCACCAGCCGCCCGCTGCCCCTGTACGACCGGACCGGCCGGTTGGAAAGCGTGCCGAACGCGCTGGAACAGGCGAAACAAGCCGCTTCCGCGATCTGCGGCAAACCCGCACCCATACCGGAGGTGCCGTGGTTCTGGTCCGATCAGTACGATCTACGCCTGCAAATCGCCGGCATACCGTTCGACGCGAGCCAGATCGTGGTGCGCGGCGACATATCGGCTGCCCGGTTCGCGCTGTTCCACCTGACCGCAGACGGCACCGTTCAGGCGGTGGAAGCGGTGAACGCCGCGCCCGAGTTCATGGGTGGCCGCCGCATCGTCGCCAAACGGAAACAGCTCACTCGCGTACGGATCGAAGATATGTCAGTGTCCATGCAGGAACTCGCGGGCTAACCGCAAGCAACAGGAAACGATAAATGGCCAAGATTACCTATATCGAGCATAATGGCGTCGAACATGTAGTGGACGTGCCCGCTGGAAAGTCCGTGATGCAGGGCGCGGTTGACAACAATATCCCCGGCATCGACGCCGATTGCGGCGGCGAATGCGCCTGCGCCACTTGCCATGTGTATGTCGATGCTGCCTGGCTGGACCGGATCGGGCTACCGGCGGCCGGGTCCCAGGAAGCCAGCATGCTGAGCTTTGCCGCCGTCACCCAGCCCGATTCCCGCCTGTCCTGCCAAATCGCCGTCACGGACGCCATGGATGGCCTGATCGTCCGCATGCCGGAAGGACAGCATTAAGGTAATCAACCGGGACCCGATCGAACGGGTTACCGACACCAGGAGGGCCTATCCATGAACGCACCGGTCCATTTCGATCCTGCCTCGGATGCCTTTAACACACCGCTCGATCGCATCGATGTCAGCAATCCACGCCTGTTCCAGGACGACATCTATCATCCGTACTTCGAACGCCTGCGACGGGAGGATCCCGTACACTACCGCAAAGACGGGATGTACGGCTCGTTCTGGTCGGTCACGAAGTTCAAGGACATCATGGCGGTGGAAACCCACCCGGAGATCTACTCCTCCGCCGCCAGACTAGGGGGTATCTCCATCACCGACCGGCCGATGGAATTCCGCCGGTCCAGCTTTATCTCCATGGATCCGCCGCGCCACGACGAACAACGCAAGGTCGTCAGCCCGATCGTGGCACCAGCCAACCTGAACAACATGTCGGGCATCATCCGCGAACGGGTCTGCCGCGTGCTGGACGGCCTGCCGCGCGGCGAAACCTTCGACTGGGTGCAGCGCGTGTCGATCGAGCTGACCACGCTGATGCTGACTACACTGTTCGACTTCCCCGAAGCGGATCGCACCAATTTGACCTACTGGTCGGATGTCGCCACCGCCGATGTCAATGCCGGCGGCATTGTCGATTCCGAGGAAAAGCGCCTGGAAATCCTGAGCGAGGCGCTGCGCGCGTTCACCGCCATGTGGCACGAACGCGCCGCCAAGCCGCCGGGATTCGACCTGATCTCCATGCTCGCCCACGCCGAGGCGACGAAGAACCTTGTCAACGATCCGCAGGAATTCCTCGGCAACCTCACCCTGCTGATCGTCGGCGGCAACGACACCACCCGCAATTCCATGAGCGGCGGCCTGTGGGCACTGTGCAAGCACCCGGCGGAATACCAGAAGCTGCGGGACAACCCCGGCCTGATTCCCAGCATGGTGCCGGAGATCATCCGCTGGCAGTCCCCGATCGTGCATATGCGCCGCACGGCCGTCGCCGACACCGAACTGGGCGGCAAGCAGATTAAAGCCGGCGACAAAGTCGTGATGTGGTACATCTCCGGCAATCGCGACGAGGACTCCATCGACCACCCGAACGACTTCATCATCGACCGGGCACGTCCGCGCCATCACCTGTCGTTCGGCTTCGGCGTGCATCGCTGCGTCGGCAACCGGCTGGCGGAAATGCAACTGATTATATTGTGGGAAGAAATCATGAAACGCTTCCCGCGGATCGAACTGATGGAAGAGCCGAAGCGTATCTACTCCAACTTTATCCACGGCATTTCCGAGATGAAGGTGCGTATTCCCGTATGAACGACCCCCTCTCGCCAGACGTTCTCCCCGCCGGCATCCGAGCTCGGTTTGCCGATGGGGTGAATGGATTGCGGATGCACCTGCTGGAAGCGGGCGACCCCGGGAACCCGTGCGTGCTGTTGCTGCACGGTTTCCCGGAGCTGGCGTATTCCTGGCGCAAAATCATGCCGGCCCTGGCCCGGGCCGGCTACCACGTAATCGCGCCCGATCAGCGCGGATACGGCCGGACCACCGGCTGGGACCCGGACTACGACGGCGACGTAGCGTCGTTCCGGTCGCTGAACCTGGTGCGGGATATCGTCGGGCTGCTGGGCGTACTGGGTATCAAGACCGTGAGGGGCGTCGTGGGCCACGATGCCGGCGCGGCAGTCGCGGCGTGGTGCGCCCTGCTGCGTCCCGATATCTTCCAATCGGTCACAATGATGAGCGCACCCTTCGCCGGTCCACCCGGATTGACCGCAACCGCCAGCCCCGACATCCATGTCGCGCTGGCCAGGCTCGACCGGCCGCGCAAACATTACCAGTGGTATTACTCGACGCGGGAGGCCAACGCCGACATGACGCTGTGCCGGCAGGGGCTGCATGCCTTCCTGCGCGGCTACTATCATCACAAAAGCGCCGATTGGGCGGGTAACCGGCCATTCCGGCTGGCTGGTTGGACAGCGGAATCGCTGGCCCGGATGCCCACGTACTACATCATGGACCTGAACGACGACATGGCCCAAACCGTCGCCCGCGAAATGCCATCCGCGGAGCAGATCGCCGGCTGCGAATGGCTGCCAGACCGCGAACTCCGTGTTTACAGCACCGAATACGGCCGGGTTGGATTTCAGGGCGGCCTGCAGTGGTACCGCTGCCGCACCCAAGGCTATGCCGGGTCGGAGACCGGGATTTTCGCCGGCCGAAGCATCGACGTACCATCGATGTTCATCGCGGGGGCCAGCGACTGGGGAATTTACCAGGTCCCCGGCGCCATCGAACGCATGCAGTCCGATGCCTGTTCCAATATGCTCGGCTGTCATTTGCTGGACGGCGCGGGCCACTGGGTTCAGCAGGAACAGCCCGCCGCGGTGGTGTCCCTGCTGCTGACATTTTTGTGCGGTTGACGCACTAATTGCGGGTATTCCGGGATCGTTCTACTTTTGGACGTACGTTTCGTATTTGCACCACATTGCCGGAAATATTCACGCTTGGGCACTATTTCGCCCTTTCCGTTTATAGTCAGGAATACGTTTCCCGATATTCGGATCTCATCCCGCATCACCGCGATCTTTAAATCCGCTTTGGTGTCCTCACGCCCCCCGCTCAGAATGAATTCGGAACATTTCAGGCGGTGTCGGTTCACGCAGAGTTTGGTTCCGCACCCCATCCTTAGCGCGTTAGCGTCCCTATGTCGGAACGGCTTCACGAACCGAACGGAACCTGAAGTGCGTTGTTAAACGAAGGTCAGGCGGCCACTGTTACTGAACACCTCCATCGCAACCGTCCCGGTAGTCTTGGGACCGGTATCATGATGCCCGGTGTGAAGGCAACGGCGAGCCTGCTTCTAACAGGACAGGAACAGACGAATGCCAGGTATGGCTGAACCGGATATAGCCATCGACATCGTCCCAACGGCTTCCAGCATGTCGGAAGCAAGCAGCCTTTTCGCACCGCGTCCACGCCTGGCCATGAGGACCATACGGCTGATCGGCATGGATGCGGCGATTACCGCCCTCGCGGCCTTCGCCTGCTTCGCGGTGTTTGAGCCTGTCTCGAGGTTCACGTCCCCACCGGCCATCATCGCCGTCGTCTCCCTGACCGTATCGCTGATCCTCAGCTTCTTTGAACGCGGACTATACGCTCCGGCAGAGGTCGTCAGCAGGGAGTTTGCGTGGCGCCGAGCAACCGCCGGATGGCTTCAGGGCGTCGCGATCGGAACTTCGATAGCGGTTTGCGCGGCAACGGTCTCTGGCACCTGGAGCATGGGCCCGGGAGCCGTCGTGCTTTTTGGTATGTGGCTTCCGACCTTTCTGCTGGTGGGCTACGTTGCGCTGGCCGGGGGCCGTTTGCTCCGCTTACGGGTCCACGCCGGCCCTGCGCCACTGAATCGCACCGTGATCATTGGTGAACGGGCGCAGGTCCAGGACCTTGTTTTAAGAATCCGGACCAGCCGCCGCCGCGGCTTCGACGTGATCGGCGTCGTCGAGCATGGCGCGCCGGATCCCGGCCATCGGACGATATCAGGCCCGCCGGTCGTAGGCGATATCACGGTTCTGGAGCGTATGATCCGCCAGGATGCCGTCGATACAGTACTGGTGGCGATGCCCTGGTCGGCCGGCGATGCCATGCGCGCCATTGTCGATCGCATCGCGATGGCGCCAGTGGACATCTATATCTATCCGGGAATGAACGGCCTGAACCTGCCGCTTCGGCATGCGGACAAGGCCTTCGATCTTCCCCTTCTCATGGCTTGTACACGGCCGATCGGCGGGTGGGGCGCCGCCATCAAGCGCGCCGAGGATGTCGCCTTCTCTTTGGGGCTTCTGCTGTTCATCTCACCCGTGATGGTGACGATCGCCGCCGTGATCAAGCTGACCTCGCCAGGTCCGGTTTTGTTTCGGCAGCGGCGGCTTGGATATAACAACCGGGTGATTGAAGTATTGAAATTCCGGTCGATGTACACACATCTTTCCGACGCGGATGCCACCGTGCAGTCGGCGCGCGGCGATAAGCGAGTCACCCCTGCCGGCGCATGGCTGCGCAAGTTCAGTCTTGATGAGTTGCCGCAACTGCTGAACGTACTAAAGGGCGAGATGTCGCTGGTCGGGCCGCGCCCCCACGCCCTGGCGACGACCGCGGGCGGCCTGGCGCTGGAGGATGCGGTACCGGTCTATTCATCGCGTCATCGTGTAAAGCCCGGCATCACAGGCTGGGCACAGGTCAACGGTTACCGGGGTGCACTTGATACAGTCGATAAGATCGTCCACCGCGTCAATCATGACCTTTATTATATCGAAAACTGGTCGCTGCGGTTCGATCTCGAGATTTTGTGGCGAACAGCCAAGCTGGTGTTTGCTGATGACAATGCATTTTGATTTCGGTCGTC
>JAKBCJ010000118.1 GCA_021807975.1 Pseudomonadota bacterium
TGATCGCCGTGCTGGTGATCTTCAGAGCCCCCTTGGCGATCAGACCGTAATGGCCGCCGAACGTGCCGGCGATCGAACCGGCCAAGTCCATGCTGCTGGTCGTGACCTCGATCCCGTCCTTGGTAATTTGCTTATTACGGCCATTGATCTCGTTGCCGAGCGCCTGAATGAAGGCGCCGCCATCGGTGATGTCGGCGTTACCCAGCGCCTTGAATGCTTCGCCCTTCATCATACCGGTTTGGACACGAATAGCCGTGTGCTCGCCAAGCTTCTTGATCGCGAGCGCCAGATTGACCCCGCAAGCGGCAATCGACAATCCCGGGATCGCCGACGCCAGATGATCGGCGCCCAAGTCCTTGGCGATGCCCAATACGGCGCAGGTTGAGTTCAGCGCCCCTTCCAGCACGCTCATGCCTTTTTCCAGACCGTCGAGCAGCTTCTGCCGGGTCGTCGGCTCTAGCTCGTCGAAATCCAGGGATTCAAGTGCCGCGAAGCCGACGGCGCCGGTATCGAATCCGGACTTAATGCCATCCAGCAATCCCTTGGTCGCCTCCGCGATCTCGTCGTGTTTGAAGAATTCGCAAACTTTGGACCCAAGCTCAGGCATTTCGCTCAGGAAGAAACTCATGATCCCTTCCGTGGTTGAAAAATCAGGCTTCTTCTGCTCCACCAGTTGGCTGACACGCTCTTCCTGCATCGCGCGCTCGGTCTTGCGCCAGGCCTGCAGGCTTTCCACCAGCCGGGGCGGCCACCAATCCTCGGGTACGCCGGTTTTGGACAGCATCGCCTGCACGTCACGCAGCGTGCCGCCAGTGTCCAGGATTAACTGCCCCTGCTCAACCAGACGGTCGTTAGCCTCGTATAGCCTCTTACCGTCCTCGGGTGAGATCGCCGTGGTGATTGCATCGAAATAGAAATTCTGCCGATCGAAATCGCGGGTGCCAATCTTGTCGATCGTCTCCTTAAACGCCGCGCGCAGACCGTCGCCGACTGGCTTGCCGTTCGCGTCGAGCTTCGGGTTGCCATCCGGATCGACGAAACTTAATTTTGCTTTTTCAAGCAGTTGGGCCTTCTCTTCCGGCGTGCTCGCAAGCGTTTTCAATCGCCGCTGCAACTCCCTCTCGACATACGGGTCCTGGAAGTAAGCCGGCAGATGCATGGTTAAGGAATGCAGGGTGGTGCTGGCCATAGCCAGCGCCCCTTTCACTTCGTCGGATGGATTGGGTTTGGCCGCGACTGCTCTAATTGCAGCCAACAGATCGGTCCTACGCTGCGCCACCGCATTGAGAACGTCTTTAATCCCGTTGACCTTGGCCTGCCGGGCTTCCGGCTTCGGAATGCGGGCAAGATCATCGATATGCTGGACCCAACCGCCGCCGAGCCGAAACGTCTTCGATTCGGCCGGAATGCATTGGCTGTGCCGCGCAAGGACTTCCTTCAGCGCCTCAATATCGTCGTCGTCTCCCGCTTCCCCAAGCTGGGCATTGATCGCAAGGGCCTGACTCTGTGCGATGTCGGTCACCACTGCCACATTGACCGGCGCCTGGATTTGCGGGTCGGTTTGATCCTCATCCTCGCTTTCGTCCTCCATGGAAGTGCTTTCCATCGGGACACCGAGGGCTGTATTAACCCATTCGTCCTCTTGAGCGGTGGTCCTACTCGTCAGGACAGGGCGGGTTCCCTGACGAGAAACCGACGGGTTCCGGCTTAAGACGCCGCTCTCTGACATCGTGATGATCTCCCAGACAGGTTGAGAATGATTGCGCAATCAGTGCGCCTATTTTCAGGATCGATCAACATATCGACAACAAAATCGTCGACGCGCCGGCACGGTGAATGGCGGAAACGACGCGGGCTGCGGTTAGCCATTGCACCGTTGGTCCAATGGATAGTCTCGCCCGGCGGGGTCTTCCAAGTAGCAACGGTCACCCGGGCGGGCGCCGCCACCGAAAACGCCGGAATATGCGAGCGCCGGGTTTTGTCGCTCGGCAGGCTGACCATGCCTCGGCCTGGAAGCGTTCCGCGATGCCGCACCCATCCCGAGTTAATAGCGCGATCTGCGCCCGCCAGACGTGTTTTTGCCGGTTGTTCGGTTCCGCGACGATTCCCGTCAGGGCCTGACGGTCAGCACCGGCCAGATCAATAGATGGCCTTGCGAATCAGCAGGCATCTCATGGCAAGGTCGCCGCCGAAATCCTTATTTGGACGTAAGCATCAGATTTTACCCACTACTGCCTTGAGTCGCGCATGATGCCGGGTATAGCCGATCCGGCTTGATACGGGCATCGGCCGTGGTGAGCTGGCAATCTGCCCCGGCGCGGTGCTTGTTACGATCGCCCTCCCATGCGGCGACCTCCTCCATCAGCGTCTGCTTGCCCGGGATCCGCGGATCGAGGCACTGACCGGACAGCACGCTGCGTTCCGATTCAGCCATATCCAGCCAATTGCCGTGCTTGGGCGTGTAGTGCCACTCGAACCGATCGATCAGGCGGCGTGCCGCGGCGGGCGGGAAGGCTTCGTAGAGCGATGCCGGCTTAATCCGGCATCGTGGCTTTACACCTTGCTGCCATGGAACTGGGGTGGCGCGGATCGATGACAGCGCGCCGCATAAAGCCGGCTGCCCGCAGCGCAGATCCCCGTCATGCCGCCTATGGTCTTCGGCGGAGGCTTACCAACCCAACAGGCTCGGTTACGCCTCAGCCTGCCAGCCCGCGCACGGGCGCTGACCAGTGATCCCGATCCATCTGGCGTTCGGGACGCGCAGCCGCCCCCCCCCGAAGCGGCGCCGGATGCAACCTGTCACCCGGCGAAAGCAGAGCGGATCAGCCGTTGGCGCGCGCGTCCACCAGCGCGGCAACGGCATCGGCCGTGGCGGCCGACAACGTCCAACCCAGGTGGCCGTGCCCGGTGTTGTAAAACACCCTTGGGTTCCGGCCGCGCGCGACGCGGGGCAGCATGTCCGGCATCATCGGCCGCAGACCGGCCCATGGGACGGACTGACGCGTGCTCATGCCGGGGAAATGCAGCCGGCACCACGCCACCAGCGGCGCGATCCGGTCTGCCCGGATATCGCGGTTGTAGCCGTTGAACTCCGCCGTCCCCGCCACGCGGAAGCGTGTCGGACCCAGGCGGCTGGTGACGATCTTGGTCTTGTCGTCCAGCAGGCTCGTCCATGGCGCGGCCTGCTGGTCGGCGGCTTCCGGCAGGCTGACGGTGATGGAGTAGCCCTTCACGGGATACACGTTGACGCGATCCCCAAAGCCCAGGCTGAGGTGCCGCGACATGACACCACCGCAGACCACGGCCTTGTCGAAGCTGTCCGTCGCGGCCGGGTTTGGCGTGCCCTCCGGCACGGGGTCGGTCGATCGGCTGACGATGACGATCTTGTCGGGTCCGGCGGCGGCGGACACCACCTCGGTGGCGTACCGGATGGTCACGCCATGCCGCTCGCAGGCCCGCGCCAGGCCGTTGGTGAATTTGTGGATGTCCCCGGTGAAATCCGACGGCGTGTAGAAGCCGCCATAATAGGAGCCGCGCAGCGTCGGCTCGATCGTGCGGATGTCCGACGGCGTGACGGCGCGACGTTCCAGCCCGCCCTTGGTGAGCAGTTTGCTCACCCGTTCGGCGGCCTTGAACTCCTGCTTCGTCTCGTAGAAATGCAGGATGCCGCGGTCCTCGCAGTCGAAATCGATACCTTCGTCCTCCGCCATGCGCCGGAGGTGTTGGCGGGCTTCGATCGCCAGGCGGGCGGTGGTGACGGTGTTTTCCTCATAGCGCGGGATGGCGGCGATGAACTCGCCCATCCAGGACAGCTTGTGCCAGGATGGTTTCGGGTTGACCAGCAACGGCGCCCCGGGGGACAGCATCCATTTTATCCCCTTCAGGACCGTCCCCCAACTGTTCCAGACCTCGGCGTTGGAGGCGGAGAGCTGTCCGCCATTGGCAAAGGACGTTTCCATCGCCGCATAGGGGTGACGGTCGAAGACGGTGACGCGGTGGCCGCGGCGGGCGAGGTTATAGGCGGTGGTGATTCCGGTGATGCCGGCGCCGATGACGGCGATCGATTGAGAGGCGGCGTTGGACATGTGCATTCCCCCCCGCCCTTGGCGGGTGTTCGAATGCCCCCTCTGTCATTGGCCTGAGAGCATCGTCGTGCCCCGGCGCGGGGCGGCGACTTACACCATCGGCGGGGGCGGCTGCCCCACTTTTCAGAGATTCAGTCCGTTTGCGGTTTCTTGTGCCTGAGAGTTTCCGGGGCGGTTGCTCCTTCGGCGCCGCTTTGGCCAAAAGGCCGCCGCGAACTCTTCCGCTGGGATGTTGTGGCAGGGTCAGCGGGGGGAGTCAAGTTTGTTGTAATTAGCAACTAGTGTCTGGTCGGGCCGATTCTGGGGAGGCCGGATCGATGATTGGGCGCTCGGCTCACCCGCCGCCGGGTCTGGCTACCATTTCACTACCGGCCACTGGGGTTGGGACGCGAGCGTAGCGGGCGGCGGCGGCTTCGCGCCCTTCCCGCTCGCTTCGGCGAGAGGCACCGGACCTCCAGAGCGGTCGTTCATGGGCAGAGCCGCGAACGGCGGAGTTGGGTGGAAAGCGGTCGGTCTGTTGCTGGTGCCATAAGTCCCAAGGCGGAAATTTAGGTGCAGCCGAGCCTATCAATAATCTTGTGAGAGGAGTCAGTTTCACTTGACTGCCTTGTATTGCGCGACGAACCGCCTCTGTCGTTGTGGCGCCGCCGTGGAGAACCTGGCCCATAATGCGTCCTTCCATGCCGGCGAAAGGACTGCCCCCTCGAAACCCGGGATCAAACGCCTAGCCGAACACCTTCGCGTACTCGCCGACAAAGACGGTCTTCATCTGCTCGCCGACAGAGTGCAGATTGCCATTCTTCAGCAAGCCGTCATACATGTTCAGTCGGACCAGCAGGTCCTGAAGGGCCTGTTGCGTCAGCGCTTCGGTCGACTTGACATCGCCTTTTTCCAGGGCTTGTTGCACGTTCAGCATGTTGCCGCGGTATTCGTCGATGCGGTTGCGCTGTTCGGTTGCAAGCAGCGCGAACACCCGCGCGGAGACCTCGGTCAGTCCCTGATGGTCCTTCTTCTCCAGGCAGTCGGTGGCGTCCTTCTCCAGAGCGCCCTTCTCGCTCGACTCCACATACGACAGCGAGGTCGTCACCCACCGGTATTTTGGTTCGAGCATGCGGGCAGCGAACTGCTCGGTCAGCGCCTCGGGCCCCAGGGCCAGCGCTTCCTCCAGCGCCGCGTGGCCCATAACCAGCGACAGGCATTCGTCGACGCCCTTGGCCTCGTCTTTGGAGCCGAACACCCTGTCCTGGACGTCGGGTGGCCAGAAGAATTTGCTGGCGAGCAGGCGGAGCTTCGCGACCATCTCGTCCCGCTTGTCGGTGCCGAGCTTCTTCACCAGCTCCTTCCAGTGCGGCACAAGCCGTGCGGGCGCCGCGGGGAACATCGCGGCCATCTCCGGCGGGATCGACGTATTCTTCCCGCCGCTCTCCGGCAGCTTCGGGATCTTCAGGCCGGTGGCGAAGGCGGCGAGCATCATCACCTTGTTCCCACCGAACGTTGACCCCAACTCGCGGTCGGAGCCCCAGCCGTTCTGGCCGAGCGCACTGGTCAGCAAGGTCTGTTCGTCCGGCGGCATCAGGAGGAACTTCTTCAGCAGGCCCTGCGTCGCCTTCGCCTCGGTGATCGCCTTCCCGGCGGCCTCCCTGAATTCCTGGTCCTTCAGCAGCGGGTCGGGAAACAGCGTTAGCGAGTTCTCGGCCAGCGCGGTCTGCATCGCCGCCGGCGTCAATTCGTCGCAGGCCAGTTGCAGGAAGATGGCGCGCTGCTTGGCCAGGTCCAGCGCCCGGTCGCTGAGCTTGCCCTGAATCCCCGGATGCACCGTATCGACGGTCGAGGACTCGCCCTGCAGGCTCTGCTTCAGCGTCTCGGGATCGAAGTTCTTCAGCTTTTTGATCGTCTCCTCCGAGAACTTCTCGTGCGAGCCGGGCAGCGACAGCAGGGAGTTCTGCGTCGGTCCCATCCGGCACAGCCACAGCGGGTCCTCGGGGAAAGTCAGGCCGTGGTCGATCGGCACCAGCTTGGCGTTCTGCTCGTCGCCGCTGACCAGGAAGTTGCCGAAATGGCGATCGCAGTTGCCGGTGATGGTGTCGAACACCGCCATGTCCTGGCAGCACTGCGGCGAGACCGCCTTGCGAATGCCCTTCGGCTGGCTACCCAGCGACCCGTTGGTGGGTGCGAACTGCTGCAATGAGCCGACCACGTCGCCCTGTAGCGGCGGCTTGAAGCCTTTGCCCTTCTTCGGCGGCTTCGGGAAACGCTTGCGATCGACGGTGATCAGCTGCGTCTCCGGCATGTTGATGTCGATCCCCAGCATGCCGTTCAGCACGTCGGCGACGCGCCCGGCCATTATCTCGCGCGGCGCCTGGCCGAACGGCGGGACGATGCCGAGCGGGGATGCCTTCTCCATCGGCTTGAAGATGAAGGTCTTCGTCGCGCCGCTCTTCTGACCTCCCTTGCCGTTGACCCAGAACGAGTTGTTGACGCCGGGGTCGCCGAGCTGCTCGGCGAGGTTCAGCGACGCCTGCACGTTCTCGTCATCCTCGATATCCAGCGACTCGAAGTCATTCTTCGCCTTCATGGTCAGCGCGCGCATCTGCGTCGCGCTGTCCCACGGCGGGGTCAGCATCTGCGTCAGTTCGGCTTCTTTGCGGTCGAGCTCCGCCTCCTCGCTCAGCCGGGCCAGCGTACTCTGGCACTCGTCGCGCTTGCGGATGTTCTGTTCCTGCTGCTGCTGCGACTTGCCATGCTTAGCGAAATGATCGAGGTAGCCCTGGCAGGCCACGCGCAGCCGCTCGGTGGTCTTGCGGCGGGTGTCGGCCGCCTCGCGCCATTCCTTGTCCTTGTTCTGCCAGTCGTTATCGGCCAGCATCCATTCCTTGTACTCCTTGGTCTCGGTGACCGGCGACAGGCTCTCGCCTTTGGTCTCCCCCTGCGTCGGCTTGCTGTTCTCCGGCGGCGGGAACTGCGGCCGTTTGGGCCGCACCGGCCGCACCGGCCGCTCCTTGCGCTGCGGCAGCTTCTCGTACTCGGCCAGGGCGGCAATGTATTCCTGGAACTCCTTGCCCGCCTTGAGCGACTTGTCGGTCTGCAGGAGCTCCGCCCGCGGCTTGGGCTGGGTGCGCGGCTCGCGCAGCATTTTCAGCTGTTGAGTGATCTCCAGCTGCAGCTCTTGCGCCAGGCCCTGCTGCGCCTGCTTCTTGCTCTGCCAGCCCTTGAGCCGGAAGAACTCCCCGCTCCAGTCGTCGAACGCCTGGTTCTTACTGTTCTGCGGCGTGAACTCTTTGGGATCCCAGGTGGTGGACACGGCGTGCTCTCCGGCTCAGGCGTGCTCGATCGCGGCCAGCGCCTGTACCAGCGTGGTGCGCAGTCCGACGGCGACGCCGTAGGGGTTGGCGTCGATCAGTGCGGTGCTTCCGTCCGACAGCACCGCTGCGCGGTAGTCCGCGGCGGCCTTGCGCGCGACGGCGATCAGATTCGTCTGCGCCTCGGGCGCGGCGCTGCGCGCGTCGGTCAGGGCCGCGAGCAGCCGCACCGCGGCACCGCTGCCGATACCGAACAGGCCGAATTCAGAGATGCGCTGGTTGTCGGGATCGTCGGTGGCTCGCAGCGCGATGGCCAGACGGTTCAACCCGGCATCCACCTCCTCCTTGGCGTCGAGGAATTCGGCCAGCAACGCGCCCGCATCCACGACCCGCGGCCCGGAAACGGAGGTCACGTCAACGCCAAGAACGCGTAGAACCCACGCGTTTCGCTCGGGAGAATCGGGCATGTCCGATCACAAGTCTGTTGAATACACGCCGATCTATCATGATCGGATGCCATGTCAATGCCGCTACGGTTTCGGATCGATACGCCGCGCCGGGCCCGCCCTGGTCGGCACAAGATGACCGACGGGGAGACATTCCAGGCGACTGCCGCCCCGCGTCATAGTTCCTCCACCCGGATGCAGGCGGCCACGGCATAGGGAGAGGTTTGCATTTGCGCTCCCCTTGAAAATGTCCGCTCTTCGGAAGGCGTCCGCCGGTCGAGAGTGACGGACTTGGGTCGGAAGCACCCGATCACTGACTGCCGAACGATCGGCTCGTTTCCCACCTCGCCAGCTCGAGATCGGCCATTCCGCTCCCGGCCAATCCCGCTCCTTCAAGCCATCATTCCAGACAGACCGATCAGGACCGGGAACCAGCCCGGGCGGCAATAACGCTCCAGAACCCCACGCCATTAATCCACCCCAGCCCGCCCCCGCCGCCCCTTCGGCGCCCCCGCCTCCGGAAAGCGCTCCAATATCCGCTCGCGATATCCGCCGGTCACCCACCCCAACAGCGCGTCCATCATCGCGGCCAGGCTGTCCCGCTGCTCCGCCGTCAGCGGCGCCAGCATCATCGCCTCCATCTCCAAACTCAGCGGATCGGCTTCCGCGCACAGGCGCTCACCATTCGCCGTCATAACAAACGTATATTGCCGCCCATCGCCCTCGACGCCGACACGCTCGATCAGGCCAGCCTTGATCATCCGGGTCAGAATTCGCGAAGTCAGCGAGCGTTCGAACCGCGTCAACCTGGCCAGCGCGGTGAACGTAATGCCGGGCGTGTCCCGCACCAGCCGCAGCACCCGCAATTCCCGCACGTCCCAGCCAAACCGCTGCCGAAACAGCCGATCGGCGTTGCCGATCCCCTCCTCGGCGATGGACGCCAGGGCGTAAGTCAGACTCTGCTTCAACATTGGCCATTCCGCCCATTTTATCGGCAAAAGCCATAATCGACAAAATTGCCGATTACAACAGTTGCATATTACAACAATATACTGGTAAGTTGCCGACAACGCATCGCGGGCATCCGGCCAGGGCGCGTGATCAGGAGACGAAAATGTCCGCCGCCGCCCGCATCGACGCACCGCCCGCCCGCGCCGCGCACGCCCTCTCCCACCCAAGGCTGATCGCCGCCTGCACCATCGGCAACGCGCTGGAGTTCTACGATTTCGTGGTATTCAGCTTCTTCGCCCGCACCATCGGCGCGTTGTTCTTCCCGGCACAGAACCCGGCATCCCAATTACTGCTGTCCTTCGCCACCTACGGCGTCGGCTTCTTCCTCCGCCCCCTCGGCGGCGTCGTGCTCGGCGCCTATGCCGACCGGAAGGGCCGCAAGAAGGCAACCGTCCTGACGCTGATGCTGATGGCCGCCGGCACCGTCATGGTCGGCCTCGCCCCGGTGTATGCAACCGCCGGCATGTTCGGCGCGCTGGTCGTCCTGGCGGGCCGTCTGCTGCAAGGATTTTCGGCCGGCGGGGAAGTCGGTGCCTCCACCACCCTGCTGGCCGAACTGGCGCCGACGGATCGCCGGGGGTTTTTCGGCGCATGGCAGTTGGCCAGCCAGGGCCTCGCGGTGCTGGTGGCCGCCGCCGCCGCGTTTTCTATCACAAGGGTCTTCTCGCCGGCCGAAATCGCCGGCGGCGGCTGGCGGCTGCCGTTTTTGGCGGGAATCCTGATCGTGCCCGTCGGCCTGTGGCTGCGCAGCGCATTGAAAGAAAGCCACGCCAACGAGGATGACGAACAGACCCGGTCGGTGTCCTCGCTCAGCATCGCCCTGCGGCATTTTTCGGCGCGCATCCTGGCCGGGGTCGGCCTGATCATCGGCGGGACGGCGGCCAATGCGGTGATCGTGCTGTATATGGCCACTTACGCGGTGACGCAGCTTCACCTGGCTCCGGCGACCGGTCTGCTGGCTGGCATCACGGCCGGAATCGTCACGCTGGTCGCGGCACCGATCGGCGGCGCACTGTCGGATCGGGTGGGACGCCGGCCGGTGATGCTGGTGTCCTATGGGCTGATTCTGGTGCTGATCTATCCGGCCTTCCTGCTGTTGAACGCCCGCCCGGACCAAGGCACGCTGCTGACGGCCGTCGCGGCGCTGGCCGTTCTGAACGCCACGGGCGGGGCGACAGCGATCGTCACCCTGGCCGAAATCTTCCCGGCCGAAATCCGCGCCACCGGCATGTCGCTGGTCTATGCGCTGGGTGTTGCGATCTTCGGCGGGTTTGGCCAGTTCATCGTCACATGGCTGATCCAGGCCACCGGAAGCCCGATTGCCCCGGCCTGGTATGTCATGGCCTGCGCGCTGGCCACGACACTGTCGCTGATGGCTATCCCGGAAATGCGCGGCCGGACGCTAACCTGACCACCGTCGTCATTCCGCAAGGACCCGCACCGATGCAACCGATCGAGCAAATTCTGAACCACGCCGAGGAACTGACCGCGATCCGCCGCGACATCCATGCCCATCCCGAGATTGGCTTCCAGGAAACCCGCACCGCGGCCCTGGTCGCCGACTGCCTGCGGCGGTGGGGCGTGGACCGGGTGGAAACCGGCATCGGCCGCACCGGGGTCGTCGGTGTGATCGAAGGGCGGGGCGACGGACCGGCCATCGGCCTGCGCGCCGACATGGACGCGCTGCCGATGCAGGAGGAAACAGGCCTTGCCTACAGTTCGGTCAATCCCGGCGTGTTCCACGGCTGCGGCCATGACGGTCATACGGCAATGCTGCTGGGGGCGGCGCAGTATCTGGCCGCGACCCGCGACTTTTCCGGCCGCGTGCATGTGATCTTTCAGCCCGCCGAGGAAGGTTTGGGCGGCGCCCCGGCAATGATGGCCGATGGACTGTTCGAACGGTTTCCCTGCCAGGAAATCTACGGCATCCACAACTGGCCCAATGCCCGAACCGGCTGGATCGGTACCACGCCCGGCGTCGCCATGGCCGCGTCGAGCAGTTTCGATGTCGCCATTACTGGCCGCGGCGCGCACGGCGCCATGCCGCAGCAGGCGATCGACCCGGTAATGGTCGCAGTCACACTCGCGCAGGCGTTCCAGACCATTGTCAGCCGCAACGTCGGGCCGCAGCAGACCGCGATCCTGTCCATCACCGAACTCCACGCCGGCTCCGCTTACAACGTCATTCCCGACGGGGCCGTGCTGCGCGGCACGATCCGCACCTTCGACCCGGCGGTGGAAGCGCTGATCGCCCGCCGGATGAAAGAAATCGCCGAGGGCGTGGCGGCGGCCTTCGGGGCCACCGCGACCGTCGCGATCAACCCCGGCTATCCGACGCTGATCAACAGCGCCGATCATGTTGCGGCGGCCTGTCGCGTCGCCGCCGAAATCGTCGGACCGCAGAATGTGGACGCCGCGATCGCGCCGCTGACCGGCAGCGAAGAC
>JAKBCJ010000644.1 GCA_021807975.1 Pseudomonadota bacterium
GATTTTTCGGCCTCGTCCACCTGCTCGAACGACTCCGCGAATGCTTGGGCTTCGCTTTGGCCCGGCCGGCGCTGAAATTCGTGGAACATTCCGAATTCCATGGCATTTCGACTCCCCGTTTGGAACGGAGCGTCGCCGGGTTTGCCCGATCCCGCAAGAGCGGCCGGCCCCTGGCGGGCAGTCGATGGTTCCAGCCGCCGGAAGGCGGCGGTCAGCAGACCGCGACCCGGTCCAATACGTGCGCGGTGGCGTCCAGCAGCATCTTCAGTTCGATCGGCTTCGCGATATGGCCGTCCATCCCGGCGGCCAGGCTGGCCTCGATATCTTGCGGCAGGGCATTCGCCGTCACTGCCAGGATGGGCACCCGGCCGGCCCGCCCGGGAAGGTTCCGGATGTACCGGGCGGCGGTGTTGCCGTCCATGTCTGGCATCGACTGATCCATCAGAACGATATCCGGCAACGGGAACCGGTCCAATGCCGCCAGCGCCGCGCGGCCGTTCTCGGCGACCTCCACCTCGTGGCCCGCGTATTCCAGCAGCGCCCGGATTGTTTTCCGGTTCAATGCCACATCGTCCACGACCAGGAACCGCAGGCCGCTTGGCGGTTCCCGGTGTTCCCCCGTGGCCGGGGCTGGTTCGACGTCGGCGGGGGCATCGACCTCCGGCAGCGTAAGGACCAGCATGAAGCGGCTTCCCGTCCCGCCCGGCCCGTCGGCATGTGTCAGCGCCCCGCCCATGGCGGAGGCGAGGTGCGCGCTGATGGCCAGGCCCAGGCCGGTTCCCCCGGGGTGCGAAGGCCCCGAACCACGGGCATAATCCTGGAACAGCCGCGACCGCATCGATTCCGGTACGCCGGGACCAGTGTCCGTGATCGAGAAACCGATCAGGTCGCCGTCGATACGGCTGACGTCCAGCCGGACGCTGCCACCGGATGGGGTGAACTTCCAGGCGTTGTTCAGCAGATTCAGCAGAATTTGCCGCAGCCGCATGGCATCCACCACTACGGTGGAGGGCAGGTCGGGTGCGATATCGAAATGCAGCACCACGCCCAGCGGCATGGTGGCCCCCTGTGCCAGGGCGTTCAGTTCTTGCAGGAACCCCATCAGCGCGACCGGCCGAGGCGCCAGATCCATGCGCCCGGCTTCGATCCGCGACAGATCGAGGATTTCGTTCAGGATCGACAACAAATGCTGTCCGGCCTGCTCCACCGTCGTGGCGTGCTGGCGCTGGCGTTCCCCCAGTTCGGGATCGGCTGCCAGTACCTGCGCCAGCCCAAGCACCCCATTCAGCGGTGTGCGCAGTTCATGGCTCATGTGCGCGAGGAACCGGCTTTTCTGCCCGCTGGCTTCGTTCGCCAGATCGCGTGCCGCGGCCAGCGCCGCCGTCGATCGCAGTTCCGCCTGTTCTTTTGTCAATGCCACCAGAAGGATGGCGGTGGCAGTCATGATCCCGATAATCACGCTCATCAGCAGCCCGAACCAGATGGACGCGGGCAGCCCCGCGGCGGTCTGTCTGAACGGGAAGAACTGGGGGGCGAGCCCGGCGGCACCGATCGTCAGCCCAACGCCTGCCAGCAGCGTCATTACCACGGGCCGGGCCGGCAGCTTGCTGACATGCAGTCCGCGATAGAACTCCTGTGCGGCCAATAGATTATAAACCGCGATAACGGTCCCGATCACCGCGGCGCGGGCGGTCAGGCTGGTATAGAACGCCGGTATTTCGCACGCGGCCAACCATATCGCCGCCCCGGCGCATGCCGCCATCCATTTGATCGGCCGACCCTCGAACTGCCGGGCGCCGGCCCAGACCAGGCCGAAGCCGAGGCCAAGCAGGGCGTTCGGCACGATGATCGACACCCAGTCGGGAATAATCCCGCGCGCGGCCAGCAGCGGCATGGCCGCCGCCGTCAAAAGACGCGCGGCGCCCCAACTTGCCAACGCGCGTTGGCTGCGTTCCTTTACCCAAAGCCATATCAGCAATATGCCGAGCGACAGGGAAAGCACCATGCTGCAGGCGTATACCGTTACGATGTCGAGGACCAGCATTTCAGACGCCCCGATCCCTGGCGACCGGGGCGGTTTTGATTTTGCCGTCTCGACCGAAGCGGGATACGGGAACAACCGTCATCCTTGCCCGCCGGGACAGCTTGGGTCGATGGATGCCGAGGATCATCCAACCATGCTCTTTTCAGCTTCGATGTACCGGAACAGCCAAGGTGCGGCCTTAGTAGGCATGGCGATGTGCTACAAAACGGTTTCGTTCGTCGAAGTTGGACATTACCCGCGTCCGATGTCCGGGGGCAATCTGCCCTTCGCCGCCGCCAGACAACCGGCTTCCACCGGGTGCTGGCATCGGCTGCTTCCCGGCGGTAAGGTCATGCCGCTTTCGCGATCGATTGAGGATTGACCCGTGTTGCATAAGCGAAAGGTTAGCAGGCTTGGCCACCTTGCCGCTATCGCTGTTTGTGCTGGCGTTGTTTGCGCCTGCGTCGTTTTGCCGGCCGTCATCTCGCCGGGCGGGGCGCGGGCGCAGCAGCCGGACGACGCT
>JAKBCJ010000645.1 GCA_021807975.1 Pseudomonadota bacterium
GGATGTCAGGGGGAACATGTTCGGCACGTTCTTTTCGAACTGCGTCGGCATGTTGGCATCGTTCATCGGCGTGCCGCCGTCGTCGATCGTGGCGAAGATATTGTCGTTGTTCAGCAGCTTGTTCATGGCCTGAACGGCACGAGGCACCTGGTACTGGTTGTCTTCCACGATATATTTAATTTTTCGTCCATTAATGCCGCCCTTGGCGTTGGCTTCGTCGAACGCCATCCGAACCGCGTCGCTGTTGTTGACGCCCTGAACGGCGGTGACTCCGGACAGGTCGGTGATGGTGCCGATCACGATTTCAGTGTCGGTGACGCCGCGCACCGGGTTGGCGGCATTAACCGATGGAGCGGCAATCAAAAAACCGCCGGCAAGAATGGGCAGCCAGCCCCAGACGGACTTGAACTTCATTGCGTGGTCCTTCCCTGACCCGGCTGTTGGCGCCGGGTATTGTTGGTTAGCGGAACGACGCTAGCCGGCCCGGGGGTTCGGTTCAACTGCCAGCGGCCCGGCGGGTGGATTGCGGCACGCATTCGGGTTACACACAGTTCCGGGAACGACAAGCATTCGACAGGGACATATAAATGCCAGGCAAACAGCCGATCGGGATGTCGCGCCGCGGCGTAATCCGCCGTACCGGGCTGGCACTGGCCGGGGTATCGGCGTCCGCCCGAACCGTCCCGTCCGGTTCCGCATCCGCGGCGGAAGCCGGTCCGTCGCGGCCGGCGATGGAACAGGGTGCCCCGGTTACCGACCATCCCTACGGCGTTCCCTCGGTCTTCGAAAAATCTGTCGTGCGGATATCCGGCGGAAAGCTGCCTTTCCCAACCGCTGCCCATATGCTGACCCCGCTGCAGGACTTGCAGGGCATCCTTACGCCGAACGGCCTGCATTACATCCGCGATCACGGCGGCACGCCGTCGATCGACCCGGATCGCCACCGGCTGCTGGTGCATGGCATGGTCGATCGGCCGCTGTCGTTCGGAATGGACGATCTGATGCGGTTCCCGTCCGTCTCGCGCCTGCATTTCCTGGAATGTTCGGGCAACACCCCGCTGTATAAATCGGGCAAGCCGGACTGGTCCGTGCAGATGACTCACGGGCTGCTGAGCTGTGCCGAATGGACCGGTGTCCGCCTCGCCGATGTGCTGGCGGAAGCCGGCGTGAAGCCCGGGGCTGCCTGGATGCTGGCGGAGGGCGCGGACGCGGCCTTGCTGACCCGTTCCATTCCCGTGACCAAGGCACTGGACGATGCCATGCTGGCCTATGCGCAAAACGGCGAACGTCTGCGCCCGGAACAAGGCTACCCGCTGCGGTTGTTGCTGCCGGGTTATGAGGGCAACACCAACATCAAGTGGCTGCGCCGCCTTAAACTTGGCGACCAGCCGTTCGAAACGCGCGAGGAAACCTCCCGATACTCCACCCTCATGCCAAACGGCATCGCTCGGCAGTTCAACTTCACCATGGAAGTAAAATCCGTGATTACCCGGCCGTCGCCTGGATATGGACCGAAGCAGCCGGGGTTTTGCGAGATCACCGGACTGGCGTGGACCGGGCGTGGCCGGATCGTCCGTGTCGAGGTATCCACCGACAATGGCGCGACCTGGAAGGATGCCAAGCTACAGGAGCCCGTGCTGTCGAAATGCCTGACACGGTTCCGGCTGCCTTGGGTTCGGGACGGCGGGCCGGCGATGCTGCAAAGCCGGGCAACCGACGAAACCGGGGCGGTGCAGCCCACCCGGGAAAGCCTGCTGGCCACCCGGGGTCGCAACTACGTTTATCATTACAATGCCATTACCACATGGCGGATGGACCCGTCCGGGGAGACGACCCTTGCGCTTTAGCACAGTGATTCTGACCGTCCTGGGCACGATGGGCGCGGGTCTGGCTGCTGCCGCCGAACCGCCGCCGCCACTGGCGTTCGGGCGGCTGGCGACGCCGGCCGAAATTGCCGCCGCCGATATCGATGTGCGTGCGGACGGGGCCGGGCTGCCGCCCGGGCGTGGCAGCGTAACGGACGGGTCTGCCTTGTACGCGTCCGGTTGCGCGGCGTGTCATGGCGGGCCAGGGCAAAAGCCGGTCACCGGGGCGCCGCTGCTGATGGGCGGACTGGGCACGCTGGCGACGCCGAAGCCGGTGAAAACCGCGGGCAGTTACTGGCCGTATGCGACCACGCTGTTCGACTACATCCGCCGAGCCATGCCGTTTCAGGCGCCCGGATCGCTGACCGACGATCAGGTGTATGCCCTGACCGCTTATATTCTGCGGCTGAACGGGATTGTGCCGGAGGATGCGGTGCTGGATGCGGCCTCACTGCCGAAGGTGCGGATGCCTAACAGGGACGGTTTCGTGCCCAATCCCAACGGTTAGGGCACGCGGCGAAATAAGCGGTATTCTGGCGCAAACGCTCCCGACCGACACAGCCGCTACCGGACACGGCGAATGGTCGTCAGTCCGCAAGCCTCGCCATGTCGATGAAATCAGCCCCGTATCGCCGCCAGGATCGCCGTTCGGATTGGTTCCGGCTGCCCCTCCACCGCACG
>JAKBCJ010000646.1 GCA_021807975.1 Pseudomonadota bacterium
AGTGTTGCGGCAGCTTATCCGTATCCGCAAGCAGGAAGCGGCTGAGGTCGAGGAGCAGGAGACGATGCTGGACATCTACCGCCGCGCGCTGGGGATGTAGTCTAAGATGGCCGGCGGGCGGCGGTTGGATCGCCGCCCGCTGTCGCATTGTTGTTCCGGGGGCGGACCCGGATCTTTCAGCACCCGGATAGGTTGCCCGCGACGATAGCATGGAAGCCTGCCTGCACCACGGCCTCCATACGGTTGCGGGCGCCCAGGGCTTTGTAGGCGATCGATAAGTGTGCCTTGACGGTGCCAATGCTAATATTCATGTGACGGGCAATCTCTTTAATGGATTTGCCGTCGGCTAACAGTTGTATGGCCGTGGATTGCTGCAACGTGAGGCGCGGAGGATTCGTTCTGTATGGGGACGCCGTCGCGGGCGGGTCAGGCGGGCCGGGTGGCGGGCTGGGTTCGTCGGAGAACTCGGTGCCGATGGTGGCGTCGCAGCCCAGAACCAAGCGGTTAAATCCCGGACGGCGGGATATCGCGAGGCACGCATCCACCACCGATGAATCGAACTGCACGCCCCGCCCGCGCACGATCTCGGCGATCGCGGCGCCTTGTCCCAGCGCCGCCCGGTACGGACGATGCGACATCATCGCTTCCACCACGTCGGCAACCGCGATGATCCGGGCGCCCAGCAGGATATCGTTGCCCTTCGTGCCTTGCGGATAACCGGAGCCATCGAGACGTTCGTGATGTTGCAATACCATGGCCGCAACGGGCCACGGAAATGGAATGCCCTTCAGAATGGCATAACCGGCATCCGCGTGGGTCTGAATCAGCCGGATTTCGTGAATGATAAGCCGGCCGTGTTTGCAGCATATCTCCAGCGGCACCCCGATTTTGCCGATATCGTGCAGCAGGGCGGCAAATCGAATTCCTTGGACCTCGTCGGTGGAGAGGTTCATCTCCTGTGCAATTGCGACCGACAGCGCGGCGACGTGCCTTTGATGGCTGGCGGTATATGGGTCGTGATATTCCAGTGCCATTGCCAGCGCCCGAACGGTGTCGGTCAGGTGCGATTGCAATGTCGATACGTGCGCTTCGTTGCGTGCCTGCCATACATTCAGGACGGAGCCAAACATGTCGGCGAATTCGACGAGACGCTCGACCTCCCGGGTATCGAATGCGTCCGGGTCGGTCGATGCCACGACGATGACACCGAAGATCGAGGCAACCAACTTCAATGGAATGGTTGCATGCGATATCGGCACGATGTCGACTTCCACCGCTCGCCAAGGCGAGGCCGATGGGGTGGCCGCATACGTGTGGATCGCGGGCCGGCCCGTGTGGAAGGCGGTTGCGCAGGCTAGCAGGCCCGGGTCCGACGGTCCCCCGGCTCGATGCAGCAATTCGATCGCCGATGTTTCGATACCATGAGAAGCAGTCGGCCGAAGTGTCCTGTTGGCATCGTTCCCGGCCTTGAGGATAAAGGCCAGCGCGTAACCGCCCGTTTCGACCAGGGTCCGGCACATTCCGGACAGCAGTTCGGTTTCGTTGTGCGCGTGGGCGACAGCGGCCACCCCGTCCATGAACGAGCGAAGCGCCGCCGCGGAGCGGGTGTCGTGTTCGAGTGCGGTGCCGACGGTCATATCGGTGGTTCCAGATGAAGCGGGCTGCGACTGCGGTCAGCCTACTGCATACGGACCAAAGTTGTATTGATTGGGGTCAACGCAACCCTAATTGCGTCGAACCCGCGGCGTCGGCCGCAAGCCTGCTTTTGGCTACAGCGAGATTTTCAGGAAGGACGCGATTTCCCCGACGATACCCCGGCGGAATGCCAGCACGCACACCATGAAGATCACGCCCTGGGTTACGGTCACCCAAGCACCGAATTGCGCCAGGTAGTTTTCCATCGACGTCACCACCAGCGCCCCGACAGCAGGGCCGAATACGGTGCCCAGACCGCCCAGCAGGGTGGTCAGCACGATCTCCCCGGAGGTGGATGAATGAACATCGGTCAGCGTGGCGATGCCGAACACGAGCGCTTTTGTGCCTCCGGCGACGCCGGCGATCGTGCAGGACAGCACGAACGCAATCAGTTTGTAATCGTCGGTTCGGTAGCCCAGCGACGTGGCTCGCGGCTCATTCTCGCGGATGCCTTTCAGTACCTGACCGAAGGGGGAGTGAATGATGCGATGAACAAGCAGGAAGCCGGCAAGGAACACGCCCGCGGTGACCCAATACATCGTCATGTCGTTCGACAGATCGAGGAAGCCGAACAGGTGGCCGCGCGGGACCTGCTGGATGCCGTCCTCGCCGCCGGTAAAAGGCGCTTCCAGGCAGAAGAAGTACACCATCTGCGCCAGGGCCAAAGTGATCATGGCGAAATAGATGCCGGAACGGCGGATGGCCAGGAAGCCCAGCACCAGGCCCAGCGCGGCACCGGTCAGGCCGCCGACGGCGATGGCGATCGACGCATCGACATGCCATGCCTTCATCGTCCAGGCGGCGACGTAGCTGCCCATGCCGAAGAAGGCGGCCTGACCGAACGACAGCA
>JAKBCJ010000647.1 GCA_021807975.1 Pseudomonadota bacterium
AATCCGGGGATCGTGGATCGCTGCCTCATCGCGCAGTTCCACATCGACGGCATAGACCAGATTGATCGCGGAGCGTCGGCGGGCGTCGTAGCCGCGCCGCGCCACCGTCAGCGACAGCAGATCGGCCGCCGGAATGCCAAGCCGCGCCAGCACCGCCGCGCGCAGATCGTCCGGCGTATGGTCCAGCGGCAGTTTCAGTTCGGTCAGGCGGAGCATTCAGCAGCCTTGTCATGGCAGGGATGTGTTGCGACTGCCGGCACTTCGGCGCGGATCGCCGGGACCGGTTCGGCCACCCTGGTCAGGACCAGGCGAACCATCCGGCGCGGCGCGTGGATGGCGGGCCTTCGTCCGCCGTGACGTCGGGGTTGGACCATGCCGTCGGGACCAGCCGTGACATCGAGGTCGGTCGCGCCGCCACACCGGGCGTTGCCCGCCTGACGAAGCAGAGGATCAGCCGGCTAGTTTGGTTGCCCAGCCGTGCGGGTCGGGCCCGGTTCCATACTGGATGCCGACGATCGTGTCGTACAGCTTTTGGGTCAGCGCGCCGGTCTTGCCGCCGTTGACGATATAGCGCTCCCCTTTATAGCCGAGTTCCCCGACCGGGGAGATCACGGCCGCGGTCCCGGTGCCCCACATCTCCAGATTGCCGGCCTTGGCGGCGGCCAGAACCTCCTCGATGGGAATCGGGCGTTCCGACACGCGCAGGCCCCAGTCGCGCAGCAGCGTCAGCACCGAATCGCGCGTGATCCCGGCCAGGATGGCGCCGTTCAGCGGCGGGGTAATCACCTCGTCGCCGATCTTCAGCATGATGTTCATGGTGCCGACCTCATCGAGGTACTTGTGCTCCACGCCGTCCAGCCACAGCACCTGGGTGTAACCAGCCTTCTGGGCCTCCTCCGCGCCATACAACGACGCAGCGTAGTTCGCCATGGTCTTCGCCGCGCCCAGGCCGCCCTTCACCGCACGGACATACTGGTCGGACACCAGGATGCTGACCGGGTTCATTCCTTCCTTGTAGTAGGCACCCACCGGCCCGACGATCACGTAATACAGATACGAATGCGACGGGTGGACGCCCAGAAAGGCCTCGGTCGCGATGATGGTGGGGCGGATATACAGCGAGGTACCCGGCAGCGACGGTACCCAGCGCCGATCGACGTCGACCAGGGTACGGATGGAGGCCTCGACCATCGCCGGGTCCATTTCCGGGATGCACAGGTAATGCGCGGACCGGTTGAGCCGGCGGGAATGGTCGCCCACGCGGAACAGCCGGATCTGTCCGTCCTGGCCGCGAAACGCCTTCAGCCCGTCGAAAATGGCCTGGCCGTAGTGCAGCACGCAGGTCGCCGGATCCAGGGTGAACGGGCCGTATGGCTCGATCCGCGGGCTGTGCCAGCCTTTGCCCTCGTCGTAGTTCATCAGGAACATGTGGTCGGAGAAGACCTTGCCGAACGACAGCGTCTCATCGGCGGGGGGCTGTTTCGGCGTGGCGGTCCGGGTAATCGCGATCTGGGTCACGGGGGTCTCGTTATCTGGAAGGGACGTCTCAGGGGCCAGACTACGATACCATGACAGCGATGGCCACTGCCGGGTTTGCGAGGCTGGGGTGCCGCAAGGGTTTACGTCGTCGAACCGTTCGGCGGCGGCCAGTCCAACAGCCAGGGTTCGGCCAGGCCCAGGCCGCGCACCCTGATGCCGTTGGGCAGCACCGCATCATAAGACCGGTGGTGATGCCCATGAACGATCAACCGCGCCCCGCACGCCGCGGCCAGATCGTCGATCGCGGAGAAGCCGTGTTCGTGGCTGGACGGTGCCTCGTGCGACACCAGGATATCGCAGCGCAAGCCGGCCAGGCGGGCGAAATCCTCCGGGAAGATCGTGTCGCGATGGAACAGCGGCAGCCCACCGCGCCAGGATTCGCCCGGCCGCAGCGCCGCCTGAAACGCCGTCCGGGTTTCAAAAGACGCCGGGCCGTCCAACGGATGCCATACCCGCGGCTTGAACACGCCCGGAAGCCCGGCGATCCGCCAATGCCCAATCCGGCTGACCCGCAGACCCAGATCGCCGTCGTGCGCGGTCAGATCGTCGTAAGCCGGTTCGGTTTCGGTATCGTGGTTGCCCAGGATCCACCGGACCCGCCAACCCCGTTCGATTGCCGGGGCGAAGGCGCGGTCCATCGGTTCGCGGCACCCGATATCGCCCACCAGGATCAGCGTGCCCGGCCGGTGTTCGGCACAGGCACGCAAGATCGGGGCGAAATTACCGTGCGGATCGCCGGCAAACAGAACCGGGGTTTCGTCAGGCAATCGCCGCCTCGACCCAACGCGCCCATGCCAGAACCGCCCGGTCGTCGCCCCGGCGGCCCACGATCTGGATACCCAGCGGCAGCCCGTTCGGCCCGGAACCGGCCGGCACCGTGACGCACGGCACATGCAGCGATGTCCAGATGCCGTTGAACGCCGGATCGCCGGTCCACTCCAGCCCCTTCGGGGCCTCCCCCGGCGCGGAGGGAGTCACCAGCACATCCAGATCGTCCAGCACAT
>JAKBCJ010000119.1 GCA_021807975.1 Pseudomonadota bacterium
AACCGGTGCAACGGCACAGATTGCCGGCCAGCCAGTAACGCGCCTCGGTTTCCGTCGGGTTCGGGTTCTCATCCAGCAGCGCCTTGGTGGCGACGATCAGGCCGGGGGTGCAGAACCCGCATTGCAGAGCGGCATGCTCCAGGAACTTCTGCTGGATCGGGTGCAGATGGTCACCTTGGGCGATACCCTCGATCGTGGTGATGGATTTGCCTTCGGCTTCCACGCCCAGAACCAGACACGAACAGACCAGACGGCCGTCCATGATGACCGAACAGGCGCCGCAGTCGCCGGACGCACAGCCTTCCTTGCTGCCGGTCAGGCCGACCACATCGCGCAGGACATCCAGCAAGGTCTGCTGCGTTTCGCAGAGGAATTCCGATGACTCGCCGTTGATGGTGGCGGATACGTAAGTCTTGGCCATCTCAGTGAGCCTTTCCGTTCTTGATGCCATTGGCGCGATCGAAAGCAATCGCGGCGGTGCGGCGGGCGAGAACACCCGCGATCTTGGTGCGGTATTCGACAGTGCCGCGCTTGTCGCTGATCGGCTTGGCGGCAGCCTGCGCGGCGGCATCTAGCCTGGCCAGCGTATCGGCATCCAGCTTATGCCCGATCAGAACGTCGGCGGCGGCAGGAACCAGGATGACGGTCGGCGAAACCGCGCCCAGCGCCACGCGTGCGGCAGTGCAGATGCCATTGGCGTCGAGCGTTACGTTGACGCCGCAGCCGACGACCGCGATATCCATTTCCGTACGCGGAATGAACCGCAGGTAAGCATCGCCCGAACGCGCCGGACGCGCCGGCAGGCGGAACTCGACAATGAACTCATCCTTCGCCAGCGACGTGCGGCCCGGGCCGGTGGGGATTTGCTCGACCGGAACCTCGCGCTTGCCCTTGCTGCCTACGATTACCGCGGTCGCACCGGCGGCAAACAGTGCCGGAACGCTGTCCGCGGCCGGGGAAGCGTTGCACAAATTGCCGGCCAGCGAGCAGCGGCCCTGCACCTGGGTGGAACCGATCAGATCGAGAGCCTCCACCAGGCCGGGCCAGGCCGCGTTCAGGCCGGGATGGGCTTCGACCACCGCGCCGGGCGTGGCGGCACCGATGACGAAGGCGCCGTTTTCCTCACGGATGCCAATGATCCCGGGGATCTTCTTGGTATCGACAATGAGTTCCGGCTTCAGACGGCCGGAGCGGAGTTGCACCAGAAGGTCGGTCCCGCCGGACAGAACCTTCGCGAGACCGGACGCACCGGCCAGAAGTTTAACCGCATCGTCCACCGAAGTGGGTGCGGCATAGCTGAGACTTGACATCATCGCTCCCGATTTAAGGCGTTTCCCGGCGTCCCGGGGCGAAGCCCGGGACGGTCGTCAATAAGGTTAGGACATAGAACCGGGATGGTCGAGAGGGGCGTGGCCAGGACGACGCGTCCGGGGCCCGCCGCTTCAGCGTTTGACGGCGCGGCGCTTAGGCTGGTCGTTGCGAATCTCGCCAGGCGCGCCAGAGGTGTTCATCAACTCATCGACGGCGGCGGACCTGACAACCACACCGCGCACGAACGCTTCGTGGTTGGCCTCGATCTGGTCGGGATCGTATAGATAGTTGACCATAATTCCGTAAGATTCCTGGATGCCGCGCGGGGCGGTATTCCCCAGCCAGTTGATCCGCTCCAACCGGGCGCCGTTGCCCAAATGAAAGCGCGCGACGGGATCGGCCGGGGTGGTCAGATACATCGCACACAGGCGCGACAGCGGCGCCTTCATCGCCTCGGCCAGCGCCGGTTGTTCCCACCAACGGTCAACCGCGAACGGATCGGCGCCATTGGCCGCGAGCGTCATCGCGGCGCGTTCGTCGTCGCGCAGGTTGGCGTTCAGGTTTTTGTCCAGCCAGCGGCGGAACCCGGGGACCGGCGAAAGGGTCGAGTAGCGGACGATATGCGGCAGTTCCGCCTTCAGCTCCTCCACCACCTGCTTGATCAGGAAGTTGCCGAACGATACCCCGCGCAGACCGTCCTGGCAGTTGGAGATCGAGTAGAAAATCGCCGTATCGGGCTGCCGGTCCTGCTCGTGCCCGCCGGTCTCGCTGCCGTCGCGGGCCAGCAGCGGCTGGATCGCGCTGGCAAGGCCCTTGGTCAGCGCGACCTCCACGAAAATCAGCGGCTCGCCCGGCAGGGCCGGATGGAAGAAGCCGAAGCAACGGCGGTCGGCGGCCAGACGGCGGCGCAGATCGTCCCAGCCGTGAATTTCATGGACCGCCTCATAGGCGATCAGCTTCTCCAGCGCCGCTGCCGGGGTCTGCCAATCGATCCGGCGCAACTCCAGGAACCCGCGGTTGAACCAGGAGATGAACAAATGCCGCAGATCGGAATCCAACGGACGCAGGGCCGGTTCGGTCTTCAAATGGCGCAACAGATCCTTACGCATTTGCACCAGATCGGCGGTGCCACCCTGCGCCATGTTCATCCGCCGCAACAACTCCTGGCGCGCTGGTTCCGCCGCCTCGGTCAGTTGCGAGGCCCGTTCGGGCGACGGATCGGCCAGGTAGGCCTGCGCGGCGGCGCGCAGCGGTGCCTCCAATGGCGAGAAATTCTCGGCAAGGAAGCGGTAGAATGCCAAACGATCGGCCGAGGACAATTCTCGCAGCGCGGTATGCAATTCGCGGGCAACAGCGGCGCCCGATGCCTCGCCCCGTTCGGACACCAACGCCGCGGCAAGGTCACGGGCACGATCGACCGGCGCCTTGGCGGGCTTGGGCTGCAGGACCTCGGCATAAGAGCGCCCGCGATCAGCGACAGAAGACCATATCCGCTCGATCCAGGAGCGTGGACCGTTGGCCGGAGCGGTGCCAGATGGCATGCGAGCGTCCTTTTGAAGGCGAGATTGACGCGAAGGTATAAGCAAGGCGCTTTAGCCGATAGTCCAAAATTCGCTGTGCGGGGCGAAGTTCAGTCCCACCCGCCGTCCGGCAGGCGACTGTATGCGACGCTTCATCGTAACCGCAAGGCATGACCCGTATCCGGGTTGGTTTCCCGGTCCAACCCGCGATTGTTCCGGCGCACCCGGCCACCATCATATCCGCGGGCGCGCCCGGTCAGGCTATCGAGAGGAACCAGTCTCGTGATCCGGACCATTGGAAAATTCAACGTGTCACGAGGGCGTGCTTCAACGCCAGTATCCGAAGCGATGAGGCAAGCGGGCGATCCGGGCCGCGGGCGCCATCGGTTTCCGCGACAAGGGCGGCGAGGCTCTGTCCCCTGACTTGAGCCATTTGCAGAAGCACGACCCAGAATTCCTCCTCCAGGGCCACGCTGGTGCGGTGACCGGCCAGGGAGAAGCTGTGTTTGATCAGGCCCTTCATGAATACGGACGCATGCTGTTGCTGCCCTTCCCGGGGCAGCCAGGCGTGTCCGTTCGGATTGCTGTTCCCACCTGCCAACCCCCTGGAACTCCCGGCGGGTAACTTGCGCCCGGCCGCGACCTCTCCCACAGTGCCACAAAACATCGGGGAAATCGTCACATCATGGCTGCCTATCTCGTGGTTCGCGCCGTTGTCGCCGATCCGGCCGACCGAACGCCGTTCGATCATTGGTATCGGACCGAACATCTGCCGGATGCGGTAAAGGCGTTCAAGGCGCTGTCGGCGATGCGGGGATGGAGTACGCTCGATCCCGCGGTTCACACCGCTTACTACCGTTTCGACACCCTGGCCGAGGTCGAGGCCATCGGCTCCAGCCCGGCCATCGCGGCGTTGATCGCGGAATTCGACCGGGTGTGGGGCAATCGCGTCGTTCGGACGCGCGACATTCTTCCCATCGCCGACGAGTTGAAAGGATGACCCATGGCTGACGCTGAAATCGCTAAACTGCGAGCGATTATTGCCTCGCGCCCCCGCGCGACGGAGATCGCGCAGATGCGGATCGATTCCGACGCGCGCGGCAAGGCGTTCGGGCTGCCGGCCGATGTAACGGTGGAACCGGTGAGCGCCAATGGCGTGCGGGCGGAGTGGACTTCGACTCCGGGCGCCGACGCCGGCAAGGCGATCCTGTATCTGCACGGCGGCGGCTACGTGCTGTGCTCATTGGACAGCCACCGGCATCTGGTGGCGGAAATCGGGCGCGCGGCGGGAACGCGCACGCTGGCGGTCGATTACCGGCTGGCGCCGGAGCATCCGTTTCCCGCGCCCGTGGAGGACACCGTCGCGGCATACCGGTACCTGCTGGACAGTGGCCTGAAGCCGGCAGGGATTGCGCTGGCCGGCGACAGCGCGGGCGGCGGGCTGGTGGTCGGCGCGCTGCTGGCGATCCGGGAGGCCGGCTTGCCGCTGCCGGCGTGCGGTTGGTGCATTTCCCCCTGGGTGGATATGGAAGCAAACGGGCAGTCGTTCACCGACCGGGCGGAGACGGACCCCACGGTGCAGCGGGCGACCATTCAGATGATGGCGGGCATGTATATGGCGGGTGCGGACCTGAAGCATCCGCATGCCTCGCCGATTCATGGCGATCTGCGCGGACTGCCGCCATTACTGATCCAAGTGGGATCGGTCGAGACGCTGCTGGACGATTCCATGCAGCTCGCCAGGAAGGCGGGAATCGCGGATGTGCCGGTCGAGCTGCAGATCTGGCCGGAAATGATCCACATCTGGCACATCTTTTTTCCGATGCTGTCGGCTGGGCGGCGGGCGATCGCCAGCGGCGGCATGTTCGTGCGTAACGTATTAAAGGGAGAATGAAACAATGGACGTTCGTTTCGATGACCGGGTCGCGATCGTAACCGGCGCGGGTGCCGGACTAGGGCGGCAGCATGCGCTGCTGCTGGCGTCGCGGGGCGCGAAGGTGGTGGTGAACGATCCGGGCGGATCGGTGGATGGAACCGGCGGCGCGCATGCCGCCGCTGACAAGGTTGTCGAGGAAATCAAGGCGGCTGGCGGCCAGGCGGTGGCGTCCTATGCCTCGGTCGCCGAGGAAGCGGCGGCGCAGAGCATCATCGACACGGCGATGAATACCTGGGGCCGGCTGGATGCACTGGTGTGCAACGCCGGGGTGCTGCGCGACAAGGCGTTCAACAACATGACCATGGCGGACTATGAGTTCGTCAATCAGGTGCATCATTTCGGCACCGCCTATTGCATCAAGGCGGCGTGGCCGATCATGCGCAAGCAGGCTTACGGGCGCATTGTCGTGACCACGTCTGGATCGGGCACCGTCGGCAACTTTGGTCAGGCCAATTATGGCGCTGCGAAAATGGCGGTGAACGGGCTGATCAACGTGCTGCGGCACGAAGGGGCGAAGTATAATATCCGGCTGAATGCGATTTCGCCCTCCGCTTACACAAGGATGACGGAATCGCTGCTGCCGCCGGATATCGCGCCGTGGATGAAGCCCGAATTGGTTTCGCCCGTGGTGGCATGGATGTGCAGCGAGGAATGCGACCAGAACGGCGAGATCATGGCCGCCACCGCGGGCGGTTTCGCCAGGGTGCAGTACTTCGTCACCGAGGGCGTGCAGTTCGATCCGGCCGAACCGGTGTCGATCGAAATGGTGCGTGATAATCTGGGCAAGATCCGCGACCTTTCGACGGCGAAACCGTATTTCGGCATGATGGGCAACGTGGTGGAGAAGCTGCGGGAGATGGGGCGGATCAAGTAGCTTTCGGTCCCGCACCGAAGCCAGCCGATCGTCCCGTGTCGATCGGCTGGTGCCGGGACGCTATTCGAAGAAGTCCTCATCGACTTTTTTGATATGAAGAACCTCCTCGATCCGGCATCCCACGCTGTAGCGGATCATCAGTTTGGCGAGATGTTCGCCGTCGATCAGGACAAGCCGCTTGCTGAGGAAGTCGGCGGTTTCTTTAGCCGCGGATGAGAAGGCGGAGGTAGTTACAAACAGGCCCTTCGTTGCCTTGTGGCGGTCCAGGCTGCCAAAGAAATCGCGAATTGCGCCAGCGCCGATGTTGTTTCCTTCCGCATAGCGCTTCGCCTGAATGTAAACCCGATCAAGGCCCAAGGGGTCCTGGTCGATCACCCCGTCAACACCGTCGTCACCGCTGCGCCCAAGCGCGCGGCCCGCTTCCGCCGCGGAACCGCCGTAACCCATGCTGAGAAGCAGATTGACAATCAGCCGCTCAAAGAAAGCCGGCGGAGCCGCGCGGATGCGATCCAGCAGATCTTGCCCAAGCGTTGTCTCGACCTGTCTGTGGGCAACCCGCATGATTTCGTCGGGTGTCTCGGTCCGAGTGACGAGGGCTGGTTCGGTCGGGAGCGCCCCTACTGTCGCGTCGTTGACCGATTTTTCCTTAAACTGCCGGAATTCCACGAATTGATTGAGGAATTCGTTGTCAATTCTTGTCGGGTGTGAGGCGAGGACCTGACGTCCGCGATCTGTTATCTTGAAATGCCCCCGTCGCGTGCTTTCCAGCAGTCCGGCTTTGGTCAGATAGGTTTTGGCCCAATGTACCCGGTTCGCGAACAACGTCTGCCGCCCGGAGGGCAGGAGTTGGGCTCGCTCATCCGGGGTCAGATTGAGCTGTTCGGCCAGTTGATCGACAGCGTCGCCGACGCGGATTTCGCGATCCGCCGATACCGTGAGCACCGGGAACATGAGGGATTGATAATCCGGAACGGACATCGGCTTAGCCTAGATGGCGCAACGGGTCAGGCATAGGGGTCCTTGCGATATCGGGGCGATTTCCAGCCCCCCGCGGCGGCGGGCTTCCCGGCCAGCGGCATCCAAGGGCCCATCGGGGCTGTTACCCAATGCCGCGATCCGCTATCAGTGCGGCATTGCAATACGACAAAGGACGGCGCCCGATGGCCAAACCCGCTCATTCCTCATCGTCCGATACCGAGTGGGACCGCGACGCCGCGCTGACGACCGCGCGCATCCTGCTGGAAATCAAGGCGGTCAATTTCCGGCCGGAGGAGCCGTACACCTTCACTGCCGGCTGGAAGTCGCCGGTTTATATCGACTGCCGCCGGATCATCTACTTCCCGCACGCGCGCGCGAAAATCTGCGATCTGGCGGTAGAAAAGATCAACCGCCATGTCGGCTATGAGACGATCGAAACCGTCGCGGGCGGCGAAACCGCCGGCATCCCGTTCGCCGCCTGGATCGCCGATCGCATGGCCGCGCCCATGTCCTATGTTCGCAAAAAGCCGAAAGGCTTCGGCGTGAACGCACTGATCGAGGGCGATGTCCCCGTTGGCAAGCGCACCCTGCTGGTCGAAGATCTGACCACCGACGGCGGGTCGAAAATCCGGTTCGCGAACGCACTCCGCGATGCCGGGGCCATTGTGAACCACGCCTTTGTCGTCTTCTTCTACGGCGTCTTTCCCGGCGCGTTCGAAACGCTCGCCGGAATGGACATCACCCTGCACAGTCTCTGCACATGGTGGGACGTGCTGGAGGCCTGTAAGGACCGCCCCTATTTCTCCGAGGCCGCGCTTTCGGAAGTCCGCCGGTTCCTGGAAAATCCGGTCAAATGGTCTGCCGCCCACGGCGGCAGGGCGTCGGCTGACGAAGCCAGGCCCGCCAGCACCGAAGCCTGAACACAGCCCTGTCCCTACCGCGATGTCCCCAACAGGGCCATCGCGGCCAGCCCATCATTGTATATCGTCCACCAGCACCACATGCAGCCGCCGCGGCCCATGGGCGCCCAGTTCCAGCGTCTGCTCGATATCGGCGGATCGTGACGGGCCAGTGATAAACATCACATTCCGCGGCATCGCCCCAAGCTCCGTCCGCAACCGGTCCCAGCCTTCTTCGTAAGCCCCGGTGATCGCCGACGCACGCAGCACCACCACCTCGGTGTCCGCCAGCAGGTTCAAAGTCACCGGCCGCTCCGGCGACGATGGCAGCATCAGCGTCCCCGTCTCCGCGATCCCCGCAAAACCGTGCTGGATGCTGACCGCGTCCGAGCCCTCCGCCCGACCTTCGCGAATTTCCAGGAGCGGCCGTTCCGCCCACGGAATCGCCCGCAACTCCGCATGCGGCGCCATAACCGCTCGGCTTGGCAAATTCTGCGCCCCCAGGTAGTCCGCCACCGCCGCCGGCACCGACGCCAGATCGGCGACACGGGCCACCGACCCGAACTCCTTCTCCACATTCCGCACGAACAACGCCACCTGTTCGGCATGCGCCAACCTGGACCTGGCCGGAATCAGATGGCGAGGATGCTGGGCCAGACGCCCCCGCAGCATAGCGGCCTGGTCGTTCGGCAATGGTCCGCGCTTCAGCCCCCGCCGGATGGCGGTCAGAATCGACTCCTTGGTCATGCGCCAATCCCCGCACGTTGCGCCTTCGCGTAGCGTTGGAAGAACGTATCGCCCTCGGGTGCTGGCAGGTCTCGCCCGCCCGTCCAGCCGCCGGCCATCGGCATTTTGGCGAACCGGCCCTTCTTGCGGCCCAACAGCCCCATCCCAAATGCCGCCGCCCGCGTCGCCAGCCGGTACAGACCCGGCCGGCGGGCGAAAAACGCCCAGATCGCCAGATTCGTCCGCTGTCCGGCCGGACTCAGGTGCCGCTCGAACTCCCGTTCGCGCCAGTGCCGCATCAGTTTCGGCAACGGAATTTTCACCGGGCAGACGCTCTCGCATTTGCCGCAGAACGTGGATGCGTTCGGCAGGTGTCCCGCCTTATCCACCCCGATCAGCCCCGGGGTCAGCACCGACCCCATCGGGCCGGGATACACCCAGCCATACGCATGCCCACCGACCGCGCCATAGACCGGACAATGGTTCATGCACGCAGCACAGCGGATACACCGCAGCATCTCCTGGAAATCGGTGCCCAGCATCGCCGACCGCCCGTTGTCGATCAGCACGACATGGTATTCCTCCGGCCCATCCAGATCCCCCGCGCGGCGGAAACCGGTGGAGAACGTGGTATAGACCGAGAAATCCTGCCCCGTCGCCGAACGGGCCAGCACCCGCAGCAAGGAGGTCGCATCCTCCAGCGTCGGCACGCATTTCTCGATGCTGGCCAGCACGATGTGGACGCGCGGCAGGGTCTGCGTCAGATCGCCGTTGCCCTCGTTGGTGACGATCACGCTGCTGCCGGTTTCGGCGATCAGGAAGTTGGCGCCGGTAATCCCCACATCGGCGGCCAGAAACTTCGACCGCAATTTGGTTCTGGCCTCGATCAGCACATCGCGCCGTTCGGTGAACTGGCGATCGGCGGGCAGGTCGGTATGCGCCTTGCGGAACGTATCCTCCCAATCCTCCAGGTTCAGATGAAACGCCGGCGCGATGATGTGGCTCGGCAGTTCATGCCTAAGCTGGATGATGTATTCGCCCAGGTCGGTCTCGACCGGGGTGATGCCGTGCTGTTCCAGGTGGTCGTTGATGGCGATTTCCTCGCCGATCATCGACTTGCCCTTGGTCACGGTCTTCGCGCCCGCCGCCTGGCAAATCGCCAGCACAGCCTGTCGAGCCTCCTCGGCATCGGCGCACCAATGCACCTTGCCGCCGGATTCCAGGACCTTGGCCTCATAGGCTTCCAGGTAGAAATCCAGGTTCGCCAGCGCGTGGTTCTTGATGTCCCGCGCGGTATCGCGCAGCGTTTCGAATTCCGGCAGCCCGGCCACCGCCGCTGCCCGCCGGGCGATAAAGCTGGGGCCGCTGCGCGCGAGGGCTTTCTGCAGGCCGGCATTCGCCAGCGCCGTATGGGCGTTGTCCTTGAAGGCGGGGGAAGTCGCGATGTGCATGGCGGTTCTCGTTCAGGCTTTGCCGAGGATAAACCCCCGGGCGCCCGCGCGCCATGGGCTTGGCGTGCGACGCTGGTAGCGTTATCGATGCGCGGAATGCCGCCCCAGGAAACAAGCCCAGGAAACAAGCCCATGACGCGCACGCACAACATCGCGGTTCTTCCCGGCGACGGGATCGGCAAGGAAACCGTGCCGGAGTCCCTGAAAGTCCTGGACGCCGCCGCCCGCCGCTTCGGGTTCGACCTGAACCTGACCCATTACGACTGGTCCTGCGAAACCTACAAAGACACCGGCATGATGATGCCGGAAGACGGGCTGGAGCAGTTGGCGAAGTCCGATTCCATCCTGCTGGGTGCCGTGGGCTGGCCCGGCGTGCCCGACCATGTTTCCCTATGGGGCCTGCTGATCCCCATCCGCCGTGGCTTCGACCAGTATGCCAACGTGCGGCCGTGCAAATTGCTCCCCGGCGTGAAAACCCCGTTGGCTGGCCGAACCGAGGCGGATATCGACTTCTACGTGGTGCGGGAAAACACCGAGGGCGAGTATTCGTCGGTTGGCGGACGGATGTTCCCCGGCACGGATCGGGAGTTCGTGTCGCAGCAAAGCGTTTTTACCCGCCAGGGCGTGGACCGCATCCTGAAATATGCGTTCGAGCTGGGGATGACCCGCCCCAAAAAGCATGTGACCTCGGCGACCAAATCGAACGGCATCATCCACACCATGCCGTATTGGGACGAACGCTTCGCCGCGATGGCGGGGCAATACCCCGAAATCCGCACCGACCAGTACCACATCGACATCCTGTGCGCGCATTTCGTGCAGCACCCCGATTGGTTCGACGTGGTCGTCGGCTCCAACCTGTTCGGCGACATCCTGTCGGACCTGGGGCCGGCGGTGGCGGGCTCGATCGGCATCGCCGCCAGCGCGAACATCAACCCGGAGCGCAAGTTCCCCTCGATGTTCGAACCCGTGCATGGCTCCGCGCCGGATGATCGCGGGCAAATTCATCTGCAACCCGATCGGCCAGATCTGGTCGGCGGCCCTGATGCTGGAGCATCTGGGTGAGGCGGACGCCGGGAAGGCGATCGTCGATTCGATCGAGACGCTGCTGCGCGAAAGCGGCCCCAAGACCCGGGATATGGGCGGACAGGCCGGGACCGCCGACGTGGGCAGCGCGATCGCCCAGCTTGTGGCGGCGGGCTAGCCGTTATTCCCGGCGTCAGTATTCCTGGCGCCGGGATCGTCCGCCCGGACGCGCCTTCTTGGCCGCAGGCAATTCGGCCAAACCGACACTCAAGCGAAATTGTTGAAAATCCCGCCCAATCCGACCAACCATGATCCACACCGGATCGCGGAAACCGCTTCATCATTGGTGGGGAGTCCCCCCCTTGCCCAAGCCGCCCTACGTCCCCCCGTCCGGCCGGCCGAATGCATCGACCATGGCCCGGATCTGCTCCGGGTCGCTTTGTTCCATCACCCGGCGGGCGAACCGGATACAGGCCCCGATCTCCACCGACCGGATCGCCTGCTTCACCTTCGGCACG
>JAKBCJ010000648.1 GCA_021807975.1 Pseudomonadota bacterium
GCCGCCCATCAGGAACGACCCGAACGCCGCGACGACGTGGCCCGCCGCGTCCGGCCCGTCGCTGCCGTGCGACAGGATCAACCGGGCGGTGGCGACGTTCAGTGACAGGCGCAGGATGGTGGTCAGAAGCAGCAAGGTCGGCAGACTGGAGAAATCGAGCGGGCGTTCCAGCGAAAGGGAGATCAGCAGGATCAGGATCGAGGCGATGAACGACAGTGCCAGCGCCATGTCCAGCAGGAAGGTCGGTATCGGCAGGATCAGAATCGAAAGCTGGAACAGGACGCATAGTGCCAGCCCGACATCGCCGCCCGGGACCATTTTGCGCAGCGGTGCCAGTGCGTTGAGCAGCGAGTCCATTAGCGGGCCGGCCGGCTGGTCGGTCACTGCGCCCCGGGTACGCCGCCGCTGGGTGGCACATCGACGCCTTGCGACAGATACAGGCCGATCTTGTTCCTGAGCGCGCGGATAGACAGGCCCAGCATAGACGCGGTGTGAGTGCGGTTACCGCCAGTACGGCGCAGGGCGGCGATGATGGCGTCGCGCTCTATCAGATGAAGCGGGCGGCAAACGAACTCGCCTAGGCCCGGCGCATCGGTGGCGGATGGTGGCCCGACCTCCAGCGCCCCCGGTTCGATCGTCGCGTCCGTCGTCAGCACCAGTGCTCTGTGGATGGTATTTTCCAGTTCCCGGACATTACCCGGCCAGTCGTGCGCGGACAGCGCAAGCAGCGCGGCCTGGGACAGACGGCGCGGGCCGGGACCGGCTTCGTTGCGGTATTTCGCGATGAAGTATTCGGCCAGGGCCGGGATATCAGCTGGCCGCTGGCGCAACGGCGGGATGTGGACCGACACGACGTTCAGGCGGAAGTAAAGGTCCTCGCGGAATGTCTGGCGCTTCACTTCCAGTTCGATGTCGCGGTTGGTGGTGGCAATGATCCGTACATTCAGCTGGATCGCTGTCCTGCCGCCGATCCGGTCCACCTCCCGTTCCTGGATCGCGCGCAGCAGTTTCGCTTGCAACTTTCGGTCCATTTCGCTGATTTCGTCCAGAAGTAGCGTGCCGTTCTGGGCGGCTTCCAGTTTGCCGATACGTTGCGTAATGGCGCCGGAAAAAGCGCCGCGTTCGTGGCCGAACAGTTCGGATTCCAGCAGTTGTTCGGGGATGGCGGCACAGTTCACCGCGACGAACGGCCCGCTGGACCGGGGCGAGTTCCGATGGATGTAGCGGGCGATCACCTCTTTGCCGGTGCCGGACTCACCCCGAATCAGCACCGATGCGTCGGAAATGGCGATACGGTGCGCGCGCTGGATGACGGCGTGCATCGCCGGGTCGCGATACCTGGGCCCCTTATCGGGTTCCGATGCCGGGGACCGGCGGGACGGCGCGAACGCGCCGATGCGGACGGGGTAGCCGGCGGGGCGGGTGAAACTGCTCTCCGGATCGTCGGGAAGCAACAGGCCCGGGGCCGAATAAGCGGTCATCGTCAGCGATCCGACTTGACGATTTCGGTCATCGTCACGCCCAGGCGGGTGTCGTCCACCATGACCACCTCACCGCGCGCGATCAGGCGGTTGTTGACATAGATATCGATCGCTTCCCCCAGCCGGCGGTCCAGTTCGACAACCGCACCGCGGCCCAGCTTCAGCAGTTGCGACACCTGCATGGTCGCCTTGCCAAGAACCGCACTGACGGTCACGGAAATATCGTAAACCGCCTCCAGCTCCTTGGCCGTGCCGGTATCGATGGTTTCGCGAACGTCGGATGTTTCGCGAAGATTCGGGGACGGCGGCGTTGTCGTGTTGCTCATGACGGATGCCTGTTGTTCTGCTCGTTTACCAAACCGGCGGATAGCGGCCGAATCGCATCCCGCAGGTCTTCGAGTAAAAGATCGCGGCCGATGCACGCACTGCCGTGCGGCCATTGCACGGTGACGTCCTCGCAGCCGATGCCGCCATCCAGCGCCAAGGTCAGCGCGCCGATATCGGCGAAGCGGCGCTCGGTTCCGCCGGCCTCGCGCAGCACGAATTCGGGTTCGACGGTCAGCGCCGGCCCGATGCGGTCCATCAGGACCCGGATCCGCGCGGGCAGGCTGGCGGACCAGGCGTCGTCGGCGATGGCAATCGCGGCATCGAGGATGAGCGCGGCTATGCCCCGGCTGGCAGCCTTTGTCATCGCCACGGCTTCGCCTCTCAGCGTATCCAACGATGACAGCAGGCGGGCCATGGAAGCCCGGGCGGGGTCTTCGACGGGTGTCCCCCGGGCGGTCAGATAGCCCTCGGTCCATGCCTGCCTTCGGATATCGGCCGTCGGGTCGGCGGGCGGGTCCAGCTCCGTGGTGGCTTTCGGGGCCGGTGCCGCGGTCTCCCCGGCGCGTTCCCGAATATCGTTGAAGTCTGCGAACAGCAGAACGGCGGTCATTCGATCATCCTGTCGTCGCTGCCGGTGTTAATCTCAATTTCCCCGCTGGCGGCGAGTTCCTTGGCCAGGTTGGCGACACTCGCCTGAGCCTCTTCCACGTCCTTCAACTTGACGGGG
>JAKBCJ010000649.1 GCA_021807975.1 Pseudomonadota bacterium
GAACCGATGCTATTACTGTCAGGTGGCGCACGGCGCGGCGGTGCGGGCGCTGTCCGGCGATCCGGAACTCGGGGAGATGATGGCGTTGAATTACCGGGTGGCGAAGCTGGATCCCCGCCAGCGCACCATGCTGGATTTCGCCTGGAAGCTGACGACGACGCCAAATCTGGTGGAAGACGCGGATCGGGATGCCCTGTCGCAGCAGGGGCTGACCAACGAGGACATCTTCGATCTGGCGGAGACGGTGGGGTTCTTCAATCTGTCCAACCGGATGGCCTCGGCTACGGATATGATGCCGAACAAGGAGTATCACCGCCAGGTTCGTTAAGGGTTCCGAAGCCGGTTTTTGAGCGCGCGTTCGGGCGTGGCCCCTAGCGCGTGCCCCCAACCGGGAAGCCGGTTCGCATCGTCGTCCTTCATGTCATGAAGCCAAGGGCGACAAGGGAAGGGCGGGAAGGGCTGCGAAGTCAGTATCTCGATTCGCCCCCCCCCTGACACCAGACAGGCAACGCCGGCAGGCACCAAACCGAAATTCAGGACTCGGTTCTCCGCGGCGCTTCCCGCTCTTCGCGCCCTTCCAAGCCAATTCCCATGCCGAACCCGGCACCGGCCCAGAACGCCTGCCACCATCAGCAAAGCCAGCCCGGAACCCCTACATCCGCCCCGGCAACCAAGTCGCGATCACGGGGAACGCAATCAGGATCGCCAGCCGCAGAATATCGGTGATCACAAACGGGATCACTCCATAGAAGATCGTGCTGAACGAAACGTCCTGCACCACCGTCTTGATAACGAACACGTTCATCCCGACAGGCGGGTGGATCAACCCAAGTTCCACCGTCATCACGACGATCACGCCGAACCAGATCGGGTCGAATCCAAGTGCCGTCACTGCCGGGAAGATGATCGGCACTGTCAGGATCACCATTGCCATGGCGTCCATCAGACACCCCAGCACCAGATACATCAGCATGATCAGCACCAGCGCGCCGATCGGGCTCAATCCCAAAGACGTAATGAATTCAGTGACTTTCTGGGGCGTCTGGGTCACTGTCAGGAAATAGCCGAACAGCATTGCCCCGATCAGCACGGTGAACACCGCCGCCGCCGTCCGTGTGGCCTGCAACAGGGACGCCAGCAGATCGGCCCGCGACAGCCTTCGCCGGACCATGCTGATGACGATCGCACCACCCGCGCCCATGCCACCCGCCTCGGTGGGGGTGAACAGGCCACCGTACAACCCGCCAATCACGAACACGAACAGCAGCAGCGGCGCCCAGACTTCCTTGACCGCCTGGTAGCGTTCCTGCCACGTCGCCACTTTAGCCGACGGCAGCCAACCCGGCTTCACCGCGCCGATCACCGCGATGGTCACCATGTACATGCTGACCGCCAGCAGCCCCGGCAGGATGCCCGCGATGAACAGCTTGCCGATATCCTGCTGGGTGATCAGCCCGTACACCGCCAGCACGATCGACGGCGGGAACATCGCGCCCAAAGTCCCGCCGGCCGCGATCACCCCGGTGGCAAACGATTTCGGATACCCGAAGCGCCGCATTTCCGGATACGCGACGGTGGAAAACGTCGCCGCCGTCGCCACCGACGATCCGCTGATCGCGGCAAATCCCGCGCAGGCGGCGATCGTGGCGATCCCCAATCCCCCGCGCAGATGGCCGACGAAGCGGTTGGCGGCCTGGAACAATTCCTTGCTCATGCCGGTGCGGGACGCGACGGACCCCATCAGCAGGAACATCGGGATGACCCCGAAGGTATAGTCGGTAACCACGCGCATGGTGGTCTGGCCGATCATCTTCAGGGCCGGTCCGCCGCCGACGATATAGCCAAAGCCGGTCACGCCGACCAAACCCATCGCCATGCCCACCGGCACGCGTAGCAGCATCAGCGCGAACAGCACCGCGAAGCCCAGCACGGCAACGGCGTCGTTGGAGAACTCCATATCAGTCCGGGACCTTTTCGGCGTGGGGTTCGGTCATGGACAGCGGATAGAATACCAGTCGCCAGGTGCGGATCGCGATCAGCAGCACCGCCGATACGTCGCCCAGCCAGGCCACCAGGGCGAACGGCCATGTGGGGATGCGCAGATCGTAGGTCAGCACGTTGTCCTGATAGGTCAGCCGCACTTTGTCGAACAGCATGACGGTCTGCACCGTGACAACGAACAGCAGCACCAGTGTGGCGAAGATGTCGATCAGCCGCTTGCCGCGCGGCCCGGCGGCCGACCACAGCAGATCCACCGTGATGTGGCCGCCGCGATAGCTGGTGGCCGCGATGCCCCAGAAGATCAGGATGCCCAGCAGCAGCTTGCCGAAATCGTAGCTGTCGGGGATCGACACGGCGAAGAAATATCGCAGCAGCACGCTGACGAAGATGTCCACCGCGACGATCCCGACGAACGCCGCGGCCAGCCACTCGATGGTATCGATGAAACGATCCATCATTCGGCGAGCGCGCCGTGCTTCTTAAGATCCGCCTTCAGGTCGCCCAGCACGGTATCGGCATTTTCGACCTTCGCT
>JAKBCJ010000650.1 GCA_021807975.1 Pseudomonadota bacterium
CCCCATGGCGGCCGAACTCGCCCGCGACGGCGGGCAGGACCGGCTGCGCGCCAAGACCGGCCTGCCGCTGGCCAGCTACTTCTCTGCGCTGAAGCTGCGCTGGCTGCTGGAGGAGGTGCCCTATGCCTGGCAGCGGGCGGAAGCCGGTCTGCTGGCGTTCGGCACTATCGACAGCTGGCTGATGTGGCAGCTGACCGGGGAGCATGTCACCGACGTTACCAATGCCAGCCGCACCCAGCTGATGAATTTGCGGACCCTGGACTGGGACGACGAACTGCTGGGGCTTTTTGGCATCCCGCGCGCGGTGCTGCCGCGTATCGTGCCGTCGTCAAGCGTGTATGCCCCGGGGTGGGCGCCGCTGGCCGGCGTGCCGATCGCCGGAATCCTGGGCGACCAGCAGGCTGCGTTGATGGGGCAGGCGTGCCTGCGCCCCGGCGAGGCCAAGAACACCTATGGCACCGGGTCGTTCCTGCTGATGAACACCGGCACCGAACCGGTGCAGTCGCGACATGGCCTGATCACCACCGTCGCAGCCAAGCTGGGGGACCAGCCGGCGACCTATGCGCTGGAGGGCGCGATCGCCATTACCGGCGCCCTGGTGCAATGGCTGCGCGACAATCTGGGCCTGATTAAAACCAGCTCGGATATCGAACGTCTGGCCCTGTCGGTTCCGGACAACGGCGACGTGTATTTCGTGCCCGCGTTTTCCGGGCTGTACGCGCCGTACTGGCGGGCCGATGCCCGCGGGATCATCGCCGGCCTGACCCGTTTCGCCGGGGCCGGCCATATCGCGCGGGCGGCGCTGGAGGCAACGGCGTATCAGGTGATGGATGTGGTGCGCGCGATGGAGCAGGACAGCGGCATCGGCATGGCATCGCTGCGCGCCGACGGAGGGATGGCCGTCAATGGAACGCTGATGCAGTTCCAGGCGGATATGCTGGATGTGCCGGTGGTGCGTCCGTCCTGCCTGGAAACCACTGCGCTGGGGGCGGCGTATGCGGCCGGTCTTGCGGTCGGTTACTGGGCCGGTCCGGACGATCTGCGCGCGAACTGGGCCGAGGCGGCGCGCTGGACTCCGGCGATGAGCGAGGACCGGCGGGCCAAGCTGGCGGCATCGTGGCACAAGGCGGTGGGCCGTTCGATGGAGTGGGGCTGATACGCGGGGGTGGCTATTCGCCGGGTAGCGGTCATGCTCCCATAAACTGGCCGGCACGTCTGGTCGCGCGCGGCATCCGGAGGAGAACGAGTCCTAGCAAGGCAGCGCCGAATGCGGCGAGGCCGGTTGGTTCCGGCATGGCCGAGACGCTGATCGTGCCGTCCAGTGTTGGGCTGATCGCGTTATTCAATACGGACGCAACGGGCGTGAACACGAATACCTCGGTAAACGAGAACAGGCCCGACATCGACGTATTCAAACTACCGCCAAGGTTGAACGATCCCGGACCTGTCACGCTGTTGGTATAGAGCAACGTGCCGGTGCCGAACGCCGCGTTCGTTGCGTCCGCGTAGGCTGAATAGGTCAGGTTGTTGGCATGGCGAACGAAAATCGCGGTGAACGCGCTGGCGAATTGGTATGCCTGGTTGCCGGACAAGCCTGTTTCTGTCAGTTCGATTGTTAGCGGCAACGGTGTTTGGGACGAAGTGTACTTGGGTGCGCTAAGCTGCGCGGCCAGTGACACGTCGGCAACGCCGCCGTTGCTGAAATCGTAACCGGTGGCGGTAATGCTGGCATTATAGGCGACCGCTGACCCGGATGCGCCGTAATTACTCAAAGTCAAATTTACAAAGGAGCCATCCGTTGGCCCCAAAGCACTTTTCACGGCGGACCCGCTGACAAATGCTTCCAAAGACAAAGCCGGGGTCGCCCGAGCGGGTGAAACAGCGGCGGCGGCAAGCAGCGCCGAGGCCGCGCCAAGCCCACGGTAGACCAATCGCATCGCTTAACCTCCGACGACCTAATAGGACATAAGCATTGACGTTCCGGGTGGCGTTGTCAATTTCCAAAAATTATATTTATCTCGAAATATACAACTAACCCCTCGCTGACCTTGCCTTTGGACAAGGGATGGACAACAGTCCGCCTGAAATGGGGAACGACAGATGAAGCGGTGGCTGGCGGCGATCTTCGCCGCGTTCGTCCTGGCCTGTACATCGTCGTCGTCGTCGTACGCCCGGGCGCTGCGCATCGGCGTGCTGACCGATATGAACGGCATGGTATCCGATATTTCAGGCGAGGGATCGGTTGTTGCCGCGCGCCTCGCGGTCGAGGATTTCGGACCGACGGTTTTGAGCCGGCCCATTGAGATCATCGTCGGCGACCATGCCAACAAGCCCGACATCGGTGCGTCCATCGCGCGGCAGTGGTTCGACCGCGACGGCGTTCAGATGGTGATCGATCTGCCCAACTCCTCGGTCGCGCTGGCGGTGGAGCGGGTGGCGGACGATCGCAAGAGAATATTCATCTCCTCGACCGGCTTGGCTGCCGACATTACCGGCAAGGCCTGCATCCCGACCGGGTTCCAGTGGGCGA
>JAKBCJ010000651.1 GCA_021807975.1 Pseudomonadota bacterium
ATACGCGGGGTCGATGTTGACCCCGGAGTGCTGCACCAGCAGCTTTTCCGGCGGAAACCCGCGCGCCAGCAGTTGTTCCTTGATGAAGCCGGAGACGCACAGGAACAGCGCCGCCTGCTGCTGCATGGCATGCAGGCGGCGTTGGAAAATGGTGGGGGGAAACCGCTTGCGGTACTGCTTATCCTTGGTCGCATCGGCGCCATAGAAGCTGACGACCAGCGGGATTTTCAGTGCCCGGGCGATCGGCAGGGCCAGGGCGCCGCCGCGGCCGAAATGGGCGTGAACCAGCAGCGGCCGGGACGCCCGCAAATCCGGAACCGGGGGCAGGATGCCGAGGTGCTTGAACACCTCCCGCTCGATCGCGCCCGGGAACCCGTCGCGGCCCAGAAATGCCGCCTCGCCGCCCAGGTCCGCCAGCCCGTCATCGCGCGTACGACCGACCCACAACGGCCGCAGCCGCTCGAATCCGACGTAAAGCCGACGCAGAAAATGCAGTTCGGACAGAGGGATCAGACGATCGCGGTAGGCCAGGATGGTGCCCCGATCGCCACCGGCCACCGCCGTCGATCCAGGCATGGGGCCGTCGGGAGAAGCCATCGGGTTTCCTGTTCGCAACACCGACGGGGGCATAGACCCGAAGCCCCGGGCCGGCAAGGATTTCGGCACCATCGCTTGGGTGCGGGAAACACGCTAGGAACCGCGACTCGGCTGCCGTGGTGGACCATCCTCCCGACAGCGCATACGGATGGAGTGCTTATGATTCGTGGCCCGCGGGCGACAACGCCCCTGCCTGACGCCGGACGCCCGAAGCTGTTTCCTTGGGTTCAGGCGCTGCGAGCCATCGCGGCGGCGGCGGTTGCGTTCTTCCACATCGCCAACGACGCCATCATCGCTGGGCGCGACCCAAGCGGAGCAATCGCCCGGGCGGCGGCGTCGATGCCCTGGAACGCGGGCGTTGATATCTTCTTCGTTATTTCCGGCTTCGTCATCGTCCATGCGTCGGGCAGGCTGTTCGGCCAGCAGGGTGGCACTCTCCAGTTCCTGCGCCGCCGGCTGACGCGGATCGTGCCATTGTATTGGGCGCTAACGACGCTGTTCCTGGCAATGACGCTGCTGCGGCGATCGGCGATCCATGGCGAAATCGGAGGCCCGGCCTACATCCTGGCCAGCTACCTGTTCATCCCGTACGCCCGTTCGGACGGCCTGCTTGAACCCGCGCTGGGCCTGGGCTGGACGCTGAACTACGAGATGTTCTTCTATCTGGCGATGACGCCGTTCCTGCTGCTGCCCCGCGTCGCGGCGGTAGCAGGCTGTGCGGCGGCGTTGTGCCTGCTGGTGGGATTCGGCCAAGCCGTGGGCTTCGGCATACTGCCGCTGCAATTCTGGTCCGATCCGATCGTCCTGGAATTCGTGTTCGGCATGGGCCTCGCGCTGGCGGTCGCCCGCGGCTTTGCCCTGCCGGGTTGGGCCCGCATTGCGCTAGTCTCGATTGCGGTCGTCTGGTTGCACCGGCTGGCCGGCGGCCCGGTCGGGGAACGCGTGGTGTCGTTCGGTGTGCCCGGGGCGATGCTGGTGGCGGCGGCGGTATCCAACCCTCGGCCGGATCGCATGGGAACAGCCGCACGCGGCCTGATGCGGCTGGGCGACGCGTCCTATGCGATGTATCTGTTCCACCCCTTCGTGATGCGGGGCTTCACGCTGTTGGGCGGGCGCTTTGCCACCCACACCGAAACCAGCGGGATGGTTTACGTCGCAACCAGCCTCGCGGTCGCGCAGCTTTGCGCCCTGGCGATCAACGCCGGGTTCGAACGCAAAGTCACGTCGATGCTACGGCGAAGGGTCGAAACCCGAACCGGCGGGGCTGTTTAGCCCTGGCGGCACTTCATGCGCGGGTTCTTCTTGTTGATCACATAGACCCGCCCACGGCGACGGACCACGCGGCAGTTCTTGTCGCGGACCTTGGCGGAACGCAGGCTGTTACGGACTCTCATGACGCAATACTGACCCTGGTCAAACTCGAAGGCGCGCTAGGTAGTTGCCTGCCACCCTCGTGTCAAGGCGGAACAGGCCGGGGCGGGCGGCAGCAACAGGAGATATCAGCCTCGTACCTCGCCGTAACACATGCAAACCGGCTGACCGGGGAACGCCGCCAGCTCCAATGATGTTCAACCCAAACGGTATCCGGAAGGCCCATCCGCTGAACCCTCATGACCTCCAGCAGCCCGCCCCCGGCGGACAGCCGTCCCCGCGATCGCAACGCGGCCTGGATGGCATCAACTTCCTCATGGCCGACGTGCGTGATGGAGTCGGGCCATATTTGTCCGTCTATCTGAAGGGTGGCCAGCACTGGGACCCGGGCGCCATCGGCCTCGCCATGGGCGCATCCTCGATTGCCGCCGCCCTGTGCCAGCTTCCGGCGGGCCTGCTGGTCGATGGTACCAAGGCAAAACGGCTGCTGATCGCGGGATCTGGCCTGGCGGTCGGCCTGAGCTGCCTGTCGATGGCGCTGTTCCCCAAATTTGCCGCC
>JAKBCJ010000120.1 GCA_021807975.1 Pseudomonadota bacterium
CTCCGTCAAACGTGGTGGGGCGACGAGGTGGTTCACAGCAATGTTCGGTTCGGATTTTCCAACTCCAGCAGCCAGCGCTTGGTCGGCAATCCGTCGCCGCCGGAGTAGCCGCCAATGTGCGAGACCGCAACAACCCTGTGGCAGGGGATAATCAGCGGAATCGGATTGCGTCCATTGGCCTGGCCGACGGACCTTGGGCTTCCGCCGGCTTTCCGCGCGATATCGACGTAGCTGCGGGTTTCGCCGTAGGGAATTTCGCACAGGGCCTGCCACACTGCCCGCCGGTACGACGTTCCTGCAGGGGCGAGTGGGAGATCGAAAGCGGTCAGCGTTCCGTCAAAATAGGCTTCCAGCTGCGCGCGCGCGTCTTCCAGCACCCGGGCGGGCTCCTGATGCGGAACCCATCCCCAGTCCAGGGAGACGATAGCGCCGTCTTCCTCGAAGACCGTGATGTCCCCGACGGGCGTATGCATCGATAGGTGCGCCACTGGCGGTATCCCAGGTTAGACGGGGGATGCGAACCCTGTGCGAAGGCACCTGTCAAGGGCGGCACGGGTCCATGCGTGTCGGACAAACCCGTAGGCGCGTCAACCTGCTGCGAAACCAGGGCAGAAATCTCAATCCCGCGGTTGGTGGTGCCTCGCGGTAAAAGAGCCAGCATTTGTCCGGCATGAGCGAATATCTATGTGGTGTTCCCGCTCATCCGCTCGGTGAATAATCGTCGGTTGAGCGTGCCCTCACAGCCGGGCACGGTTTCTTACCGCCGCCGCCGGCCATGGCCACAAACCCGGGGGCGGCTCGCTCGTTAGTCCCTCGTTAGTCCGGAACGCCAGCCGCCCGGTGGACGCGCTCGCGCAACCGTGCGGCACCGGGGCTGTCCCCCGGCAACCGGACAGCCTAAATCTCATTCTGGTTCGAACTGAATTCGGAAGGAGAGACCAAATGGCTTTCGCCAACGACGCGCACGGGAAGCTGGACGATGCCCAGGCCCAGATCGCGAGGCTGCGCGACCAGGTGGAGACGCTGATGAAGGATCGGTTGTCCCCGGCAATGGCAGACTTAGCGGGCCGAGCAGAAAGCGCCGCCCACACCGCTGGCGACGTGTTCAAGGACCAGGCAAAAATGGTCTCCGGCCGGGTGAAGGAACAGCCGCTGATAGCGTTGGCCATCGCCGCCGCCGTCGGTTGGGTCATAGGCCGCGCGATGCGCTGACCGATGCGCCCCTTTCGGCTTGCCCAGATCGCCGCGGAGGCCGAGGGAGTTCGCCTGCGCGGCATGGCGGCCCGTATCGCGACCCGTGCCGCTTTCGGAATCGTGGCGCTGGTCTTTCTCGCCGGCGCTCTTGTGTTCGCGCACCTGGCCGCGTGGTATGAATTGCGAACGGCGCTCGAACTGTCCTATCTGCTTGCCGTTGCAAGCCTGGGCGGCGCCGATCTTCTGGTGGCGATCGTCCTGCTGCTTCTCGCCAGCCGGTCCACCCCAAGCCGTGTGGAAATCGAAGCGCTGGAAGTGCGCCGTAAGGCCATCGAAGGCATCAGCAGCGCGATGAGCATCATGGCGCTGCTGATGCCGCTGATAAGGCTCGCCACAAGCTTCCGGCGACACCGCCGCGACTGAGGGAGAATAATCCCATGACACACCACTGCCGCTATCCGCTTCGGGCGAGACCTTCCTCCCGGTCTCAGTGGTTGTTGCGCGACTCCCCGCGGGTTTCGATCACGTCCAGGAACAGTGTCGCCGGCTCCAGGCAAGCGCCCGAACCCAACTGTCCAACCATCGAACGGTAGATTTCCTCCCAGGGTGTCATCGTTACCAGCTTTGGCGGCGTCCATGCGGCCCTGCGCGCTTCCATTTCACCCTCTGGCAACAGCACATCGACTTTGCGGGTATTCAGATCGATCCTGATCCGATCGCCTGTTTTCAACAGTGCCAGACCACCGCCAACCGCCGCCTCGGGCGACACGTTCAGGATCGAAGGCGAACCCGAAGTTCCGGATTGGCGTCCATCGCCCATAGTCGGCAGCGTGTTGATCCCACGCTTCAGCAAAGACGCCGGCGGCTGCATATTCACCACCTCCGCGCTGCCCGGATATCCCACCGGACCGCAGTTGCGGATGATCAGTACCGATTGTTCCTCCACCCCCAGATCGGGGTCTTCGATGCGATGGTGATAGTCCTCGGGACCCTCGAACACGATGGCCTTGCCTTCGAACACATTGGGCCGATCCGGATTGGACAGGAACCTATCGCGGAAATCCTTGTCAATGACGCTAATCTTCATCACCGCGCTGTCGAACAAATTGCCCGACATCACCACATACCCGGCTGCCGGCAACAGCGGCTTGTCGTATGCTCGGATTACCTCCCGGTCGCCATCAGGCACCTCGGCTAGGTCTTCGGCCAGCGTGCGCCCGGTCACCGTACGAACGCCGCCATGCAGCTTGCCCGCCGCCATCAGTTCTTTCATCACCGCTGGTACCCCGCCCGCGCGATGGAACTTCTCGCCCAGGAACCGCCCCGCCGGCTGCAGATCGACCAGCAGCGGAATCTCCGGTCCCAGACGCTGCCAATCTTCCAGATCGTGCTCCACGCCCATATGCCTGGCGATGGCGATCATGTGGATCGGGCAGTTGGAGGAGGCGCCGAGGGCAGCGGCCGCGACCACGGCATTCTCGAACGCCTGTTTGGTCATGATGTCGGACGGCCGCAGGTTTTCCTTCACCATGCCGACGATGCGCTTGCCGGTTTCGAACGCCATCCACCCACGTTCCCGATAGGGTGCCGGAATCGCGGCGCAGCCGGGCAGCGACATACCCAACGCCTCGGCCAACGAGTTCATCGATGTCGCGGTGCCCATGGTGTTGCAATGCCCGACCGACGGCGCGGACGAGGACACCATGTCCATGAATTCATCGTACCCGATCTTGCCCTCGGCAAACTGCTTGCGGCCTTCCCAGACGATGGTGCCGGAGCCGGAAAGCCGGCCCTTCCACCACCCATCCAACATCGGCCCGCCCGACAGCACGATGGCGGGGATGTTCACCGTCGCCGCGCCCATCAGCAGCGCGGGCGTGGTCTTGTCGCAGCCGGCTGTCAGCACCACGCCATCCAGCGGGTAGCCGTGCAGCACTTCGACCAGCGACAGGTAAGCCAGGTTGCGGTCCAGCGCCGCGGTCGGTCGCTTGCCGGTCTCCTGGATCGGGTGGCACGGGAATTCCAGCGGCACGCCGCCTGCGTCGCGGATACCGTCGCGGATGCGGCTGGCGAGTTCGATATGGTGCCTGTTGCAGGGCGACAGGTCGGACCCGGTCTGTGCGATCCCGATGATCGGCTTGCCGCCGCGCAGCTCGTCCGGCGTGATGCCGTAGTTCATGTACCGTTCAAGGTACAGCGCCGTCATCGCCGGATCGCTTGGTTCGTCGAACCAGCGCCGCGAGCGCAGACGCTTGTCCCCACCGCCATTGTGACTGGTCATAACGATTCCTCCACAGGGTCTGTCGCGGCGGACACTGTGCGGATGGCGAAGTCGGGTCAAGCGGTCTTGTCGTCATGGCCCGGGACAAAGTGCATGATCTGCGGGTCCGCTTGCCCAGCCCCCGGTTCGATGATGAAATCCAACCTGCAGATCTAAGAAGGAAACGACCGATGTTCAAAGCCGCGGTCCAAGACGAAGCGGCCCTGCGCGCCGCGCTGGCCGATGCCGATATCGCGCCGATGCTGATGGTGCTGGCGCAACTCAGCGGCGACATGGACATTCTGGACGAAGTCGCCCCCCACATCTATGGCGCTTGGAGCTTCATGGAAGCCGTACCGGAAGACCTGAAGCAAAAGGTCCGTGACCGCTTGGTGGCAACCCTGCAAGAGTATGCCGCAACCGGCCGCCAACCCCCGATCGACCTGCCCACTGACACTTTGCAACGCATGATGAGCGCGGGGGTCGGCCAAACCGTCCCCGCCGACTATATCCCGCTTTTGGTCGAGGAAACCCAGCTTGCCTCGGAGGATTCCCGAGCGGTCCATTGGCGTCGTCCGGGCGTGGCGGCCGATGGAATTAAGGTGGTCATTATCGGCGCCGGCTTTTCCGGCCTGTGTTCCGCGATCCGACTGAAGGAAATGGGCATACCCTTCTTCATTCTGGAAAAAAACCAGGATGTCGGGGGCACCTGGCTGGAAAACACCTATCCCGGCTGTGCCGTCGATACGCCCAACCATTTTTATTCATATTCCTTCAATCAAAGCGACACGTGGACACGCCACTTTTCCCGCCGGGACGAAATCCTGGCCTATATCGGTGCCACCGCCGATAAGTTCGGTTTGCGCCAGCACATCCGTTTTGGCGTCGAAGTCACCCGTGCCGCCTTTAACGAACGCACATCGAGGTGGGAGGTGACCTTCCAACCCACCGGCAACGCACCCGAAACAATCGAGGCGAACGCCGTGATCGGAGCGGTGGGCCAGCTCAACCGCCCCTCGATGCCGACCATCCCCGGGATCGATCGGTTCCAGGGGCCGTTGTTCCACACAGCCAGATGGGACTCGTCGGTCGATCTGAAAGGCAAGCGTGTCGCCATTGTCGGCACCGGCGCCAGCGCCATGCAAACCGGTCCGTCGATCGCCCCCGATGTGGCGAAGCTGTTGATCTTTCAGCGCACCCGCCACTGGGCCGCCAACAACCCCAACTACCACAAGGAAGTCAGCCCCGGTAACCGCTGGGCGATCACCAACATTCCGTTCTTCGCCAAATGGATGCGCTTCCAGTTGTTCTGGGCCGGATCCGACGGTTTCCATGCGTCGTTGAAGATGGATCCGAACTGGCCCCAGCCGGAGATCTCTCTGAACGAAGCAAACCACAAAATGCGGGAGGCGATGATCGATTACATCCGCAACGAACTGGACGGCGACGAGGAACTGCTGGCGAAGATCGTTCCGCCCTATCCGCCATACGGCAAGCGGATGCTGCGCGACAACCACTGGTATCGGATGCTAAAACGCCCGAACGTCGAACTGGTGACCGACGCCATCGACCATATCGATGAAGATTCGATCGTGATGAAGGACGGTTCGGCGCATGAGGTCGATGTCATCGTCATGGCCACCAGTTTCCAGGCATCCAGGATGCTCTGGCCAATGGAAATCGTCGGCCGCGCCGGCCGCACCATCCGCGATGCCTGGGGCGACGACGATCCACGCGCCTATCTGGGTATATCCATGCCGGGCTTCCCGAACCTGTTCCTGACCTACGGCCCCAACACCAATTTGGCCCATGGCGGCAGCATCATTTTCCACACCGAGTGCCAGGTTCGCTACATTGCCCAGGCCCTGCGCGACATGATCGAGAACGGCCACACCACGCTGGAAGTCACCGCAAGCGCGCACGACGCTTATAATGAACGACTCGATGAGGCCTGCAAGAACATGGTGTGGGCGCATCCCGGCGTGACAAGCTGGTACAAGAACAAACACAACCGGCTGACGGTTACCTCGCCGTGGACTTTGCTGGATTACTGGAAGATGACCCGCATGTACGACCCGGCCGACTATCGCGCCGAGCCAGCAACGCAAGCGATCGCCGCCGAATAGCGCGATGCCGGAGTCCGTTTCCGCCGACGCCAGGACAAGGCTTCGGCGGAAGGCGGACTTGCGGCCTTGACCGGGCGCGAACCGCTATTCGTTCTCCCCGACAAACGCCGAAAACGTCTTTGCCAGTTCCGCGACGGAGACTTCGAACAACCGCCGTCCGTATTCCGGCGTTGCCAGTCCGGGATTGGACCCAATCCGCCCATCCGGAAACCGCCGCCGGTAGTCCGCCGGCCCATGAAACCGCCCCGTCGGCGCCCGCGGCGGATCCAGGACCGCCTGCTTGATCGCATCCGGCAGCACATACTGCGTCACCGCGACCTCGCTGGCCGTCGCGTGGCTGCCCTCATTGTCGCCGAACATCTCCTTAGCCAGGTCGTGCATGGTTTTGCCGTCCCACCAGTTTGCCAGCCGGCACCGCAGCTCGTCACCCGCCGGGTACCGAACGCGCCTTCAAATTCAGCGTAAATCTCGGAACATGCCGCCTGCACTGTGGCGATATTGCCCCCGTGCCCGTTGATAAAGAAGAATCGTCTGAAACCATGCCGCGCAAGCGAAAGGACATAATCGTGGATGATCCCGATCAGAGTGGACGGCCGCACCGTCATCGACCCTGCGAACCCCATATGATGCACCGCGATACCTACACCGATCGTCGGTCCGACCATGGCCTCGGCTGCTTCGCCCACGCCCTTGGCGATCACCTCCGCGCAAATCGCATCGGTGCCGATCAGTCCGTTCGGTCCGTGCTGTTCAGTCGATCCAATGGGCAGAATGATGGCTTTGGACCGTCCGAGGTAGGCTTCGACTTCCTGCCATGTCTGATGTTGCAAAAGCATGCGCTGTAATCCTCCTGGGCAGCGACACTAACCCGGTCACGGCGTTGACGATACCGCCCTGCCAAACCATGCTGGACACAACGCAAACAAGGGAACGGAAATGGCCATCGTCGGCGATTCAAAGGGTGCCTACCCGGGGCTCGTCTATCGCAACAATGCCGATCTGAAAGCGTGGCTGAACAAGTGTCCGCCGGAGGCAGCGCTGGAACCCGATCTGCCTATCATCGACCCGCATCATCATCTATGGGACACGCCCCATCGCGGGACCTATTTCCTGCCCGATTTTTTGGCCGACATCGGCGGCGGCCACAACATCGTTTCCACCGTGTACATGGAATGTCAGTCGATGTACCGTGCCCGGGGTCCCGCCGAGATGGCCCCGGTAGGGGAGGTGGAGTTCGTCAACGGTGTCGCCGCCATGAGCGCGTCCGGCAACTACGGCCCATGCCGCGTGGCCGAAACGATTATCGGATATGCCGACCTGCGCAGCGGTGCCCGTGTCCGCGAGGTCCTGGAAGCCGAAATTGCCGCCGGTAACGGCCGGTTCCATGGCATCCGCCAAGGCGTGGCCTGGGACGGGGATGAATCGGTCGGCAAATTCGCCTCTCGCCTCGTCGCCCCGCATCTGGCCCGCGACCCCAACTTCCGCGAAGGCTTCGCCCAACTGGCAAACCTGGGCCTCAGCTTCGAATCCTGGCAGTATCATCCGCAACTACCGGACGCCATCGACCTCGCCAGGGCGTTCCCCGATACCTCGATCGTCCTCGATCACGTCGGCGGGGTACTCGGTGTCGGCCCCTATTCGGGACGCCGGCCGGAAATCTTGGCAAGCTGGAAAAGAGACATCCGGGAACTCGCGAAGTGCCCCAATGTCACGGTCAAGCTGGGCGGCATGGGTATGACGTCCTTCGGCTTCGAACTCCACGAACGCGACGTCCCGCCATCGTCGCAAGATCTGGCCGACGCCTGGCGCCAGTATGTCGAACCCTGCATCGAGGCGTTTGGCACGAACCGGTGCATGTTCGAAAGTAACTTCCCGCCAGACAAGCAATCCGGCGGCTATACAGAGCTTTGGAACGCGTTCAAACGCATAACTGCTGGCGCATCGGCCGATGAAAAGAAGGACCTCTATAGCGGCACGGCGGCCCGCGTGTACCACCTGATTGTCCCCTGAATGCCTCATCCCGGCCGTTCGGAAAAAACCGCGCGGCCGGCCGATCAAGTTGCCTTGGCGTATTTTCCGGTTAGCTGGGGAGTCGGCCCCTCCAACCCGTTCCGTTGCCGGTCCAGCCGCGTCTCCCGGGACCACGTCCGCTTCAAATCGTCCTGCACGTTGATCCGCAGCCGGCCGAGATCCCCGGTCTCCATCTCCACCACATCCCCATCCATGAAGCTCGACAGCCCGCGATGGTTGGTCCCCGTTGCCAGGATGTCCCCCGGTTCCAGCGTATGGACCGATGAAACCCACTCGATGCATCGGGTAATGTCGTGCGCCATGTCACTGGTGTTGAAGGCCTGTTTGATCTCCCCGTTCACCGTCAGTCGAACCGGCAGATTTTGCGGATCGGCGATCTCGTCGGCCGTCACCAGATACGGCCCGATCGGCGCGAACGTCGCCCTGGACTTCATCGCGAAGAACCCCGCCGAGGGCAGTCCGCGCGCCGACCCATCGATAAAGTTCATGTACCCGAACACATAACTCATCGCCTCCGCGGCCGACACGTTGGACGCGCGCTTGCCGATAACCACGGCCATTTCGGCCTCGCCCTCGAAGATTGTCGCGGGTTCGTCAGGCAGCACCATCGTGTCCCCGTTGCCGACGATCGCTGTCGCCGCCTTGTGGAAGGCGTTGATCTGCGGCTTCTTCGCCAGCGTGCCGTTTTCCATGTAGTTCACAGCCATGCACACGATGTTGCCCGGCTTCGGCAGCGGCGGACGAATGCGTACATTTGCCAATGGGATCCCAGCTCCCACCGCCGCCGCTTCCAGCTTGGCGCGATAATCGCCGAACCTTGCGATCAGGCCGCTGATAAGGTCGCCCGGCCCGACATGGGGAATATCCTTCACCACGGCGGACACGTCGTGGATCGCATCGCCCTCGACGACGCCCAGCTTGAAGTCATCGAAAAATGCCAGCTTCACGGCGGTGCCTCCCAGCGCTGTTGTTATCGGGAGAGAGTAGCCCAGTTCCTGGCGAACGCCCATCCCGACGTCTCGCTGTTGCAGCCATTCACCGGCCGCGCCAAGGTGAGGGGAACTGACCAACCGGAGAATCCCCCATGGCTGACCTGATCGAAACCGTCGAGGACGGGATCGCCACGCTGACCCTCAATCGCCCCGAGAACCTGAATGCGCTCTCCGACGACATCCGTCTTGGTATGCTCGACTCGCTCTATCGCCTGGGTCACGACAACGCCATTGGCTGTATCGTATTGACCGGCGCCGGCCGCGGCTTTTGCGCCGGCGGCGATGTCAAGACCATGGCTGGCCGATCGGCGCGCGGGTTCGAGGAACGCGCCGCCGGCATCCAACAATCCAACCGCGTATCGAAGATGATGCACGACATCCCTAAGCCGATCATCGGCATGATCAACGGCGTCGCGGTCGGTGCTGGCCTTAGCATGGCGGCCGCGTGCGACATCCGCATCGCCGCGAAATCTGCCCGTTTCGGCACCGGCTTCATCAAGATCGGTCTGTCCGGCGATTGGGGTGGCACCTGGACCCTGACGCGCTTGCTCGGAACCGCCAAAGCCCGCGAGTTGTTCTTCACCGGCGACATGATCGACGCCGAGGAAGCCGCCCGCATCGGCCTGGTCAATAAAGTCGTCGGTGACGCCGCCCTGTACGACACCACTATGGCGATGGCGCGCCGGATCGCCTCCATGCCACATATTGCGCTGGGCTATACCAAAAGGAACCTCGCGGCCGCCGAAACTGGCGATTTCGCGACATCGCTGGATATGGAAGCCTTCAATCAGGCCCGCTGCTCGCAGATGGAAGATCACCGCGAAGCCGTCCAGGCGTTCAAGGAAAAGCGCAAACCCGTATTTACCGGACGCTGATCGATGCGGGTTCTGAACACTCTGCCCCAAGCCGATCTGCGCACCACGGCCGCCGCTGCCATCGCGTCTGAAGCCGCCGGTTACGACGGCCTGCTGACCATGGAAAACAAGCACGACCCGTTCCTGGCTCATGCCATCGCCGCGGTGAACACCGATCGCGTGGAACTCGGCACGTCCGTCGCCATCGCCTTCCCGCGCAGCCCTATGGTCGTCGCCAACCTAAGTTGGGACCTGCAAAACGCCTCACGCGGTCGTTTCGTGCTGGGTATCGGGCCGCAAATCCGTCCGCACAACGAAAAGCGCTTCAGCGTGCCCTGGACCGCGCCCGCCCCCCGGCTGCGGGAATACGTTCAGGCCCTGCGCGCCATCTGGACGACGTGGGAAAAGGGGACGAAGCTGGACTTCCGAGGCCAGCACTACAGCTTCAGCCTGATGCCACCCTACTTCGTGCCGCCGTCCACCGGCCAGAAAATGGTCCCGGTCACCCTGGCGGCGGTGGGGGAGCACTCTCTGCGTTTGGCCGGCGAAGTCGCCGACGGCATCCGTTTGCATGGCTTCTGCACCCGCCGCTATATCCAGGAGGCAATCGTCCCCCGCGTCCAGGAAGGCATGGCCCGCACCGGCCGTACTCGCGAACACTTCGAAATCACCGGCGGCGGATTCGTCGCCACCGGCAGGGACACCGAAGCCACCGCGCAGGCGTTCGAGATCGTGCGCGACCGTGTCGCGTTCTACGGCTCTACCCCCGGCTACTGGCCGGTGCTTGATCTGCACGGCTACGGCGATCTGGGCCGCGAACTCAACGCAATGTCGAAAGCCGGAAAGTGGAACGAAATGGCCAGCCGCGTGTCGGATGACCTGGTGCATCTGTTCGCCGCCGTCGGCACCCACAAAGAAATCGCCAGCAAGATCGCCGAACGCTTCGGCGGCTTGAGCGACGCGATCAATCTGCGCGCTGATTCCTCCTCCGTCGGTGGCGACACGCCGCCGGATGTAATCCAGGAGATCAAGCGTATCCCCACGCCCTTCCAGGGCTATAAGACAGACTGGTAGGAAGGAGTACGCGCCGTGCTTGAGCGGGTTATGCTGACGAACGACGATGGAATCGATGCCCCGGGCATGGCGGTGATGGAGGAAATCGCTGCCCAGATCGCCCGCGAGGTCTGGATCGTCGCACCCGAACACGACCAAAGCGGCCAGTCCCACGCCGTCAGCCTGCACCATGCGCTGCGCGTTTCCGAACGCGGGCCGCGCCGCTTCGGTATCTCCGGCACGCCCGGCGACTGCGCGGCGATGGGCCTTTGCCACATCATGAAGGATGCACCCCCGCAACTGGTCCTGTCCGGCGTCAACCGGGGCCTGAACCTGGGCATGGAGACAGTGTTCTCGGGGACAGTCGGCGGCGCGATGACCGCGATGATGCTGGGCGTTCCCGCGCTGGCGTTGAGTCAGGCGTTCAAGGACCGCAACAACGTCCCTTGGGACACCGCCCGTACGCTGGGCGCCGAAACGATCCGCAAGCTGCTGTCTATCGGCTGGGGCAAAAACGCCGTTTTAAACATCAATTTCCCACCGGTCCCCGCTGCCGAGACCGGCCCGCCGACCCTGGCCCGCCAGGGCGAGGGCGCCGTCGCCGGCATGCATGTGGACACCCGGACAGATCCGCGCGGCATGTCGTACCACTGGCTGAACTTCAAACGCGGCGACATCCAGCA
>JAKBCJ010000652.1 GCA_021807975.1 Pseudomonadota bacterium
CCTGTTGAACCTGCAAGACCGCATCGCGCGAGAAGTGGCGGCGCAGGTTGTGCCGGAGTTGATCGTTTGGCAGGGCCAGGAGGCGTCGCTCCGTCCCCGGGTGAACCCAACCGCCTACCATTTGCTGCTGCGTGCGATTCCCGCGGTCTATCGGCTGGATGAGGCCGGATTTCGGGAGGCTGGGGCGCTGCTGGAGCAGGCATTGGCGATAAGCCCGTCGAGTGCTGGCTGTCATTCCTGGCTGGCGCATTGGTATCTGTTTCTGGTCGGGCAGGGCTGGGCAGAGGACCCCGCCAAAGCGACTGAACGGGCGGAACTGCTGTCGCAGCAGGCCATTATTCTCGATCCCGGCGATGCGCGTGGGTTCACGGTCGCGGGGCATGTCAGAGCCTTTCTACACAAGGACGCGCAGGGTGCCCTCTGGCTGCATGATCGTGCGATCGCACTGAATCCCAGCCTGGCGATGGCGTGGTGTTACTCGGGATTGGCGCATAGCTATTTGGGGCGCCACGAGGAGGCGATCAGCCGGATTCAGCATGCGCAGCAGCTATCACCTTACGATCCACATGGCTTTTTCTTCGATATGGCGCTGGGAATGCCGTACCTGTTGACCGGGCAATATGAAAAGGCGGCCAGTGCGGGCAGACGGGCGCGGGACCTGAATCCCGGCTTTTCCTCAGGCTACAAGGGGTTGCTTGCGGCGCTTGGCCATTTGGGTGCGGATAACGAGGCGGCTGGGGTTCTTCAGCGACTGACCAAGCTGGAACCGGCATTTTCGGTTCGTAATGCTATTGAACGGTCACCGTTGAAGCGCCAGGAGGATCTGCTTCGATACGTGGAAGGGCTGCGGCGGGCTGGCGTTCCTGAACAGGCCAGGGAGTAGCGGCGCGCACCCGGGATTCTGCTATCAGATTGCCACGGCCAGATCCGCTTTGTTCGCGGGCATCGCGCCCATCGGGCATTTGCCCTGGCGGCGTTTACGAGCCGCGATCGCGTAGGATCCGAAGGCTCGATCCACATCTTCGGTCGGCACTACGATCGTCGCATGATAGGCATCCCAGTCCTTGGTGCTCATGCTGTTCATGTCCGGTACCAGTTCGGTGGCGCTCAGGGTTTCCTCGGCATAGGCTTCACGCGGCAACGGCTGAACCTGCAACAGCGGAAAATCGGCCCGCAGATGCACTGGTTGATGGGTTCGCGTAAGCCGGAGGTTGGTGAACAAGGGGCCGAACCAGTAATCAGTCTCAACGATGCCTTCATATAGGCTATAGCCGCCAGGCAGCGCGATATTGGCCGGGGGCCTGACCAGCAGGCTCCAGCCAGGAGCGGTCTGGGCCATTAGGCCCGTCCAGATCTGGACGACGCCCGGTTCCGGCAATGCGGTCAGAAAGGGTGGCGCGCAGCCGCGAAGGGCGCTTGGCGCCGCATCATCGAAAGCCCGGGAGAAATCGGGAAACTGGGCGGACGGGGACAGTGCCATCCAATCCGGCGCACCATCGAAATACCAGAAAATATCGTGTCCATCCCAGATCAGTTGCAGATCCATCGGGGCGAACACCCACCATCCATAGCCGGCCGCGCTAGTCACTGCATCACAGTAACGAAAAGCCCGGGTTGGCAGAGTGCCCGCTGCTGCCCGGTCGGCACGCTGGGGCGGCCGGGCTTGGTCGATAAGGCGATGAAACCGCAACCGCTTGTGCGTCTCTATCATAGCGGCCACCGCTCCTGTTGGGTGCTGATAAAAGACAATTAAATCCACCGACCCGGGCTTCAGCAGCGGAGTCCGGGCCGGATTTTCGGTATTACTTCTTGACCGGCAGGCGGTAGCCGGCACCAAACGTGATACGGCCAGTATCGGCGGTGCTGGGCACGGAGCGGATCGGGCGCGGTAGTGTGACCTTAAGACTCTCCGTGGATGCGGCTGCAACTGTGTTGGAACCGGCATCGGAGGAAGCGGGGGAAAGATTGGTAGCAGTGCTCATTTGATTTTCCTTCACTGTTAACGCACATCTCAATAGCGGACTCCATTTCCCGAAGCAATCGAAAATATCACAAACCCGTGATCACATTTTCGTAATCATAGTGCAAATTTAGTTAACTCGTAATGAAATGATATGTCATCTGTGCTGTGGTAATTCGTTACGATGAACGCGCATTGGCATCGGCCGTGCTGCTGAAAGCCGAATCGCAAAGTCCATCAGTTCGGTCTGCTACAAGGATCTGGCGGTGGGGCGGCCGACCATCGACGGGATCAGGAAGAACACCAAGGCCGTGGCCGCCGCCGACAGCAGGATCAGCGGCGGAAGCCTCTGGTCGAAGACATGCTGGTACAGCGCCGACCCCAGCGTGTCAGACAGCGGCGACGTCAGGTTCACGATCGACATCATGGCAGCGAAGGCAAAGCCCTCCGCCCCTTCCGGACAGGATTCCGCCGCCAGGGTCATGGTGGCGATCATCGCCAGCATGCTGGCGATTCCGCCCAGAAAGTAGATCGCCACGGCCGCGGCCGGGGTGAGCATCAGCAG
>JAKBCJ010000121.1 GCA_021807975.1 Pseudomonadota bacterium
TCCCGCCATGCTTCACGCCTTCCACGCGCCAGACGCCAGTGGCTTCGTCCTTGAAGAAGCCGACGGTATCGCAGGCGTTGGCCAGGGCAGCCTCGAACGCTTCCAGCGCGTTTTCGGACACGCTGACGGCGACGGTTTCCAGGGGGATCGGGTGATTGGCCATCAGTTTAGCGGCCATTGCGACATAGCCGAACGGTCTGACGCTAACCAACGGCCGACAATCGCCGTTCCCCCAACCGCCATCGGCGTGGGTCGCGGGCCTTCGCCCGCCATGACGGTCCCCATCGGCGATGCCCCAATCGAGGTGACGGTTTCTCCGCGTTCACTTAGTTCCATCAAGCACGCTCCACGAAGCGATCAAGCACGCGCTTGTCGCCGGATGTTTCGAATTGCACGTCCAACTTATCGTCATCAACCGAGCGGACGGTGCCGTAGCCGAATTTCTGGTGGAAGACGCGGGCACCGACGGGGATTTTGTCCGGCCTGGCGGGTCGGCCCGGTTGTTCCCAGGCGTCGATCACCCGTGGCGCCCGGGCCACCACCGGGAACTGACCGGAGAACGCGGTGGACGCCGCGACGCGGGACCGACTGGTGCCGCCGATGGTTTCCACGTGCTGGGTGGGGATTTCTTCCAGGAAGCGGCTGGGAATGCTGACCTGCCAGTTGGCATAGATGCGCCGGTTGGCGGCATGGCTGACGATGGCGAGCTTGCGCGCCCTGGTGAGGCCGACATAGGCGAGGCGGCGCTCCTCCTCCAGCCCCTTGTTGCCGCTTTCGTCCATCGACCGCTGATTGGGAAAAACGCCTTCCTCCCAGCCCGGCAGGAACACGGTGTCGAACTCCAACCCCTTGGCGCCGTGCAGGGTCATCAGGCTGACCTTGTCGGTGTCGCTGCGTTCCTCGTTTTCCATCACCAGCGCGACGTGTTCAAGGAAGCCGCCGAGAGTTTCGAAATCGGCCAGCGCGCGCACCAGTTCCTTCAGGTTCTCCAGCCGGCCCGGGGCTTCGGCGGATTTGTCCTGCTTCCACATCTCGGTGTAGCCGGATTCGTCCAGCATCGTGGCGACCGTGACAACGTGGCCGTCGATTTCCAGCATGTCGCGCCAATGGCCCATGTTCCGCAGCAGCGTGCCGATGGCTTCCTTCACCTTGCCCTTCAGGCCGCCCTGTTCGACCAGCCGCGTGGCGGCCACGGACAGCGGGATGTCCCATGCCCTGGAGGCTTCGTGCATCGTCCGCAGCGCGGATTCGCCGACGCCGCGACGGGGGACGTTGACGATCCGCTCAAACGCTAAATCGTCGGCAGGCTGCACGGTGGCGCGCATATAGGCGATGGCATCACGGATTTCGGCGCGTTCGTAGAACCGCAGGCCGCCGACCACGCGGTACGGGACACCGACAGTGATCAGCCGTTCCTCGAACGCCCGGGTTTGGAAGCCGGCGCGAACCAGGACGGCGATTTCCGCCAGTTTGTGGCCGTTGCGGCGTAATTCTTCAATCTTCTTCGCGACCATGCGGGCTTCCTCATCGGAATCCCACAGTTCGACGATGCTGACCTTTTCGCCGCCTTGGGCATCCGCCCTGCCCGGCCGCAGCGTCTTGCCCAGCCGGCCTTCGTTATGGGCGATCAGGCCGGACGCGGCGGCGAGGATGGAAGCGGTGGAGCGGTAATTCGATTCAAGCCGGACGATGTGCGCGCCCTCGAAGTCCTTTTCGAAGCGGAGGATGTTTTCCACCTCCGCGCCGCGCCAGGAGTAGATCGACTGGTCGTCGTCGCCGACGCAGCAGATATTGCGATGGCCCTGCGCCAGCAGGCGCAGCCACATATACTGGACCAGGTTGGTGTCCTGGTATTCGTCCACCAGGATATAGCGGAACCGGCGGTGGTAGTCGGCCAGCACCTCCGGCTGGGTGCGCAGGATCTCCACCACATGCAGCAGCAAATCGCCGAAATCCGCGGCATTCAGGGTGCGTAACCTGGCCTGATAGGCGGTGTAGAGCGGGATGGCGTGGCCGTTGGCGAAGTCGGAATCCTCGTTTGGCGTGATACGGGCCGGGGTCAGGCCGCGATCCTTCCAGCGCTGGATCACCGCCATCAAGGACGCTGGCGTCCAGCGTTTGGTGTCGATCCGTTCGGCTTCCATGACCTGCTTCAGCAGGCGAAGCTGGTCGTCGGTGTCCAGAATGGTGAAGTTCGACGCCAGCCCGACATGTTCGCAGTGGCGGCGCAGCATGCGGGCGCAGAGGGCGTGGAAGGTGCCGAGCCACAGGCCCTCGGCGGGTTCGCCCAGAATGGCGGAGACGCGTTCGCGCATTTCCCGCGCCGCCTTGTTAGTGAACGTGACCGCCAGCACCTGATTCGGGAAGGCTCGGCGGGTCAGCAGGATGTGGGCGAAGCGCGTGGTCAGGACACGGGTTTTACCGGTGCCGGCACCGGCCAACACCAGCAGCGGGCCATCGACGGTTTCGACGGCGGCGCGCTGCTCGGGGTTCAGGCGGGTGAGGTAGTCGCGGGAGTCTGGGGTCACGGGGCTGGATATAGAACACCCGGCGAACTTGGCCAAATGCCGCTTGGGACGCCGACGGAATTTGTGCCAAAACGAAGCTCATCGAATATTGATCGCAATCAGGACGCGCCGCCCATGCCGCTGCTGCCGCAAATCAAGCCGAAAGCGGACCAGGGAGGAACCGATTCGACACTACTGCTGGCCGACGCCATTTCGTTACAGTCAGCGGGAAAATTTCAGGAGGCAAAGGCAGTTTTAGAGGATCTCGTCGTCATCCATCCGGCGCGCTTCGACATTATCACACTGCTCGGCATCGTGACGGCGCAAACGGAGGACTACGAGCCGGCGCTGCGGATGATCGATATTTCATTGAGGATGAACCCAAACCAAGGCGAGGCGCACAACGCACGCGGTATCTGCCTGGTGAAGCTGGAGCGGGCGGAGGCGGCGATCGAGAGCTTCGAAAGGGCCCTGGCGCTTGGTTTTTTGGAAGCCCACACCAACCTTGGCACCACGCTGACGAATCTCGGCCGATACGAGGAAGCGTTGGCGCATTACCGAATGGCGCTACAGGCCGCGCCAGCTGAACCGAAACTGTATCACAGCCAAGCCTTACCGCTGCTCGCGCTCCGGCGCTTCGATGAGGCGCTGGCATCGCTGGACCACGCGATCGATCTGAATGCCGCCTTTGCCGAATGTTACTACCTCAAAGCTCTGGCGCTTCTCATGCTCGGCGATTTTACGGCGGGGTGGGATCTGTTCGAATGGCGCTGGCGCATGCCAGAGGCCCGCCCGGACGTTCGCAGGCTGAAAGTACCGCTCTGGCTGGGCGATCGCGTGATCGAGGGCAAAACCATTCTTTTGCATGCCGAACAAGGGTTCGGCGACACGTTCCAGTTCTGCCGCTTCGTGCCCATGGTCGTTGCCCTCGGCGCGAACGTCATTCTGGAGGTGCCGTCCGCCTTATCCGAACTGATGGCAAGCCTGCATCCCGATATCGAGATCATCGCCCGCGGGACGCCGCTGCCACGTTTCGACCTGCATTGCCCGCTGATGAGCCTCGCCAAAGCGCTCGATCTTCAGCCTGACCGGATTCCGGCAGCGCCATTCTATCTCCAGGCTGACCCTCAACGTGTCGCGAAGTGGGAGGCACGGTTAGGCCCCCGCAAGCGGCCCCGCGTGGGTCTGATCTGGTTTGGGTCGATGCGCGGGGGGGCAGCAAATCTAAAGTCGATGGCGTTCGAGGATATGCTGGTTCTGACAGGCACCGACGCTGATTTCTTTGCCCTGCAGAAACAACAGGCACCCGGGGACGAATTGCTTTTCCAGCGGAGCGATCAGGTCACCGATCTTGGCCCGGAGTTGGCGGATTTCTCTGATACGGCGGCGGCCATGTCCTGCCTGGACCTAATCGTATCGGTCGATACCGGGCCCGCGCACCTGGCCTGCGCGTTGGGACGCCCGACATGGATTCTTTTAATGAGCCAACCGGAATGGCGCTGGCCCGATAGCCGCACCACGCCGTGGTATCCATCGGCCCGCCTTTTCCGGCAGACGACCGCAAACGACTGGACCCAACCGCTGGCGGAGGTGAAGGCCGGGATACAACGCTGGCTCGGCGGCGAGTTGGAGCTGCCAGGCCCCGAACACTGATACGGCGTAATCAATCGCCGTCCGGAACCACACCCTGGAGCCCCTCCAGTAACGGTGCCAGATGATTGCGATAACGCTTCCACCTCCCCACCGATGAGGAATAAATCGGCTGGCGTACCTGCCAGACGCTGGCCGTCATGACTGAACGTCGATTTTCGTGAAACGAAAGACAAGCCGGATCCCAGGGAAGGCCAACGAAGTCGATCAGCCGCCTGCTCTCTTGCTCCAGATTGTTGACCAGGACTTCGTATTCGACCTCCAGAACCGGAACCGGCAGCACGCTAAGCCAAAACTCCCGCAGTTCCTCGATCATGAGCGCCCTCGCCGCACATTCCTCCAGCGTATCGCTCCAGATCATGCCCTCATCCAGGAAGTTCTGAGTATAGCACGACCAGCAAACGTCCCGAAGATCCCGGCGGCAGACGATGATGTGGGCTCGCGGGAACAATATCGCGATCTGACCCAGGCATTGGATGTTGTCCGGCAGCTTATTGATGATCCGAAGAGCAGCGGGGTCGTGCGCCCGCAATTTGTCCAACAGCCCGGCAGTTTGCCGGTGAACCGCATTTGGATCCCATACCGCGGGCGCCGTGAATTGCTTTTGCTCGTTCGTGATAGCCGGCAGGGACACGATATCCGTGCGCTCTCCGAGGCCAATCGCGGCGGGATGGCTGGCGATGATCTGCTCCACCAAGGTCGTCCCGGAACGCGGCATTCCGACGATAAAGACCGGGACGTTCGATGCGTTTCCCAGCGGAAGGTTATCCAGGAACGTATCTTCCGTGAACATCGTCCGGCTCCAGTCCACCAGCCCCCGTAGCGAACTTAGCAACGGCGTAGCGTCGGGCGTGGTCCGCATCGAACGGGTCAGCTTGTTCGCTGTTTCATAAGCGTGGAATGCCGCATCGTAGTCCTTAGCCTTATCGTGGGCGGCGGCAAGGGCGAATGCAACGCTGGTTCGATCAACCGTCGGCACCGACCGATCAGCGATGCGGCGCGTGGCCTTGGCAACAAAGTCATCCCGATCGATGTCCTGACCAAGCCGTGCAAGACCTTCGGATGCGGAGCCGGAAAACGGATCGATTTCCAGCGCCTGCCGGTAGGAGTGCGCGGCGGCGGCGAAGTCTCCGACGTGGCACAGCATGTCCGCCCTCAGAACATACAGCTCGACTGACCCGGGATCCAGCTTCAATCCCCGGTCTGCTAACTCGATCGAACGCTCGGGCAACTGGAGGCGGAATAATATCCAGGCGAGTTGAAACAACACGCCGGGGGTCGCCGGGTTCAAGGCGAAAGCCTGTTGCGCCACGGTCATTGCCTCGTCGAACTTCGACTCCTGAACCAATGCCGTGCCGTAGCCAACCAAGGCTTCGGCATTGTCCGGTTCGGCTTCGGCGGCCTGCTTCCAGACATCGAGCGCCTCATCGAATGCCTTGGCCTCGAAAAGCGCACGGGCAAATCGCATTCTGACGGCATTCGACCCCGGCGCGCGTTCGCTTGCCCGGCGGAACGCCAGGACCGCGCTGGCGTTGTGCTCCAGCTTGCTCTCGGCGCTCCCAAGTTGAAGCCAGCCCTCGACTATATCCTGATCGAGTTCGGTGCCCCGGGTGGCCGCCGCGACCGCTTCGGCGGCCTTACCATCCAGCAGCAGCGCGCGCGCGAGATCGATATGCACAGACGCTTGGAGTGGGGACGCCTCGGCAGCGGCCGTCAGCAGGGCAATCGCCTCGGGGAGGTTTCCGCACCGGGCTTTAAACAACCCGCATTCATAGAGCACAGTCCCGTTGTGGGGATATTCGCGATACAGCGCGCTGAAAATCTGTCCGGCAGCCTCGGGCCGTCCGGATACCTCATGCAGGCGGGCTTCGCGAACAGCGGCTGCCGTATCGACGACAAGCGGCCGCCAGTCTGCTTCATCCATATCTGGGATCACGCCGACCAGGGGTAAGATCAGAGGAGCCAGATGCCGGAGATAGTGGCGCCATTTCCCTACAGATCGGTCATAAAGCGGCTGGCGCACCTGCCAGTAGCTGGAACTCATGACCACCCGCTGTGTCCGATGGAAATTCAGACAGGCCGGGTCCCATTCCAGGTTAAGGAAGTCGATCAGACGGCGGCTCTCTGTCTCCAGGTCCGCAACCAGGGCCTCGTATGAAACTTCGAGAATTTTCAACGGCAGGACATTAAGCCAGTGTTGCCCGAGCCGTTCGATTTCCCGTGCGCGACTGGCGCAGTCGCGCAGGTCGCAGGACCATGGCACGCCGTCGCCAAAATGTTGGAAGAACGCCGACAATCCAACATCGCGCAGATCGCGGCGGCAGTAGATTACGCGCGCGTTGGGGAACAGCATGGCGATGTGCCCGAGCATCAGGATGTTATCGGGCAGCTTATCGATAAACCGGGTGGCCCCGCCCGACAGGGCTGCCAGCCGGCGCACATGGCCGGCGGCGATGACGTCAGCGGCCTTGGCATCCCACGTGGAGGGCGGCGTATTGATCGGTCCATGATCCAACGCACGCACCAATTCCCCAATATCCTTACGCTCGCCGCCCCCGAACACAGCCGGATGGCTGGCGGCAATCTGTTCGACGAGCGAGGTTCCGGATCGTGGCATCCCAACGATAAACACCGGAGCCGGTGACGGATCGCCATCGATGTACCGATGCGCGAACGCCGCATGATCGAACGTGGCGGTCAACCAGTCCACGGTCAGGCGTAGTTCCGCCGGGTCGAAGGCGTGGCCGTCGCGGACAAGCCGGTCACGGACGAGGCGGTTCGCCGTGGCATAGGCTTCGAAGGCTTCGTCGAACGAACCGGCCCGGTCCAGGCGGGCGCCGGCACCGAATCCGGCGGCGATCCGATCCGGTTCGGGCGCATCCGGATTCCGCCACACAGCCTGCAACGCATCGATTTCGGTACCGGCCGTGTCGATCCGCCCGATCATCGCCAAATCCCGCAGCGCCTCGGCCGACCCGGGGGCCAGGGTCAAGGCCCGCCTTTGACACGTTTCAGCCTCATCGAACGCGCCCATCGAGGCCAAATCGGCGCCTAGCAGCAGCCATACGTCGGCCAGATTGGGGTCCAGCGCCAGGGCCTGACGGGCGGACGCCGCGGAAGATGCGGGGTCGAGCAGTCTCCGGTAGGTTACGGCCAAAGCCGTATGGGCGGCGGCATTGGTTGGAGCGAGGGTCGCAGCGCGCCGCAGATATCCTAGTGCCGCATCGATCTGGTTGGCGGCTGCCAGCACGGACCCCATGACAATGAGTACCGCCGGCCGGTCGGGTTGCAGGCGGTCCGCGGCGGCGAAACTGGCGATTGCCTTGTCTGCCTGGTTTTGGCGCGCGTATGCGATGCCCAGGCCGACATGGGAATCGGCCAGATCGGGTGACAAATCCAGGCTTTGGCGCAGCGCCGCTTCCGCGCCCGGGTAGTCGCCTTGTTCCAACAAGGCGCGCCCGAGTTGGAGGCAGGCTTCTGGTAACTGCGGATCGAGGTCCAGCGCGCGTTTTGCCAAGGCGACCGCCTCGTCCAACTCTCCGGCGGCAATTCTCGCGCGTGCGAGATTGGTCAGGGCTTCGGGATAGTCCGGATCGATCTCGAGGGCGCGTGCAATCAGAGCAATGCCCCCGGGCAGATCGCCCTGATCCTGGAGCAGCAATCCAAGCAGGTTCAATGCTTCGACGTCGTCTGGTGTTGCCAACAGGATCCGGCGGTAGATCGACTCCGCTTGCGGCAGCCGGCCCGCTGCGTGGTGCGCCAGCGCCTCGTCCAGATCAATTCCGCTTGCGATGTCGCTCGCCATGCCAAAAGGCCCCGTGAAACTTGAGGGCTATGGTTACACGAACCGGTGAGCGTTACGCTATTTGTGGTTTGGCCAAAGCTGAAAAATAGAAAAATCCCGAGCCGCTTTATGCGGCCCGGGATTTTCGGGAATGGGCGATTTGTCCGCGGTGGCGTGCGTTACGAAGCCTTGCGACGGCGACGGACCACGCCGGCGCCTGCGAGACCTACGCCAAGCAGCGCCAAGGAGGCTGGCTCCGGAGCCGGCGTCGACTGAACTGGGACGGTGTACTGGTACTGAACGGAAAGAGACGGGGCGAAATTAGTCGTCAGATTAGTGGCGACAGAAGCCGTGCCGGAGATCGCCACGCCGCCGGTCCCTACAACGTCAACCAGGAACGTTCCCGTCCCGTCGAAACCGCTTAGCCCGGAAGTAATGGACTTGGTCTTGCTAAGGCTTGTTTGTGTGCCGGTGTAATTTGACGGTTGCAAGTGCGACAGAGTATAGCTGGTCTTGGTAGCATTACCCGCTAAGGTAAAACTCGGGAATGCGCTCGGTGCCCCGGTAAATCTGTTCAAAGTCATCGTGCCGGTGGAGGCAAACGTGAAATGTCCAGTTCCCGAACCGGTGTAGGTGATCGTGCCGGTAGTACCGAACCCCCCCGATAGGGTGACGACTACATCGGTCAGGTTTTTACCACCCGAATTATTGAAATCGTTGATCGTCGCTGTCGAGCTTCCACCAACCGAGAACGGCGAAACGACCGGAGTCTGAGTGACGCATGCATAGGCCCCGGTGCAGACCAAGCTGGCATTCGACACAGACGGGAACGCAAACATCGCGAGCCCACCCATGGCAAACGAACTGGCGGAAGCAAGTAGGTTGAACTTCATGGCACCCATTCCAACGGACGAAGATTAATGATCATGAAGCAAACGCCGTGCCATCTAAATGATTTCATTTTTTTCAATATGTTAACTTCACCCCTATCCGGACGTTCGATCCAAGATGTAAAGCCAGCCTTACACCCCTCTATCATCCTCGGGGGGACGCTTTCCTTCGCTCCACCGTCATTGGATGGGCCGAACGGGGCGGTTGCTGCCAATACGGAGGCATGATCACGCAGGTCCAGGCCGCCCGCGGCACCCGGGTGAGATTGGGCACCAGCGTCGTCCCCGGGGCCAGGCTTTATCGAGATCGCGCGGCGGCGCGGGAGAGGTCAGCGGCTTTGCCGGCCGCAACGACGCCAGGCATCGGCGGGTCAGGTCCTGATACTGTCCAATCGCCGCTATTTCCCAGGCTCGGTCAGCCGCCGAAAGTTCCCGCACAACCCGGGCTGGAACGCCGGTCGCGAGATGACCGGCTGGAATGGCGGCGCCCGCCTTTATGAAACTCATCGCACCGATGATCGCCGATTCACCGATGCGGGCATGGCCCATGACGACGGCGTTCATGCCGATCAGAACAACGTCCGGACGGACGAACGCCCCGGGATAGATCACGGGCGTCACGCCGCCGATCGAATAGACCCCTGGACCCCGGGGACCGCATCACGCCCTGCCTCAAGAATGAAGCTGGCCGTATTTCTCCTGAGATATGTCTTGCTCAAATCGCCACATTGAAAACGGGCGCTTCCAGCCATGATACGGCCCGAGGCTTAACCCGGCGCGTTCAGCGCCGCCACGATCATCCCGATACCTTGTGCATGCCAGCGTTGGATCGCCTTATGATCCGCGCCGAGTGCCTTGCCCAGGCGCCGCCAGGGGAACAAGTGGCGGTCGGTGACGGGGTGAACCAGACTCCGGGCGCCCACGACGCGGCGCAAGACGTAGCGATCGAGGGGGATAAGGGGGATCCAGCCCATGGCCTCGTCCATGCGGGTGATCTTTTCGGCCGAGGGAACCGGCGGACGGATGCGGGCTTCGCCCCAGCCATAGGCATCCAGCGCCGTGCGGACGATGTCCAAGGAGGAGGTCCGCAGTTGGGTGGTCCATCCGGTACCGGGCAATGCCAGCAGTGTCGCTCCGGCTTCCTCCAGCCGGTAGATAATGTAATCGGCGTCGATTGCGTAGCCATCCGGCAACGCCGGGTGCGACAGGACAGTTGTCGTCGGGGCGGGTGAACGCGTCACGGGGGGGGTCCTTCCGGGATGTGCTTTCAGGTGGCTTTCGCGGTTGCGCAACCGAGGTTCAACGGCAGATACCGGGCGCGGGGAACGGCACATTCTCCAGTGCGGTCCCGCGATTGATCGCCCCCCAGGTGTCCGGATGCCCGGCCGGCAGCGGTGCCCGGTCGGATTCATCGACCACCGCAACCGCGTTGACCGGCGGCCGTTCGGCACCGATCGAGCGTGCGCGTTCGATCACGGTCCACCGGGCCATGCCCAGAGTGAGGCCGATCACGTCCCAACTGGCGCCTTCGGTGCGGAGGCGTCGGATTTGGGTATCCTGGCCCTCGGTCCAGACTGCTTTCCTAGGCATTTGGGCGTCTCCTTTGGAACATTACAGGAACACGCAGTTAGTTAGACCTAGTGACGGTTTCCGTCAACATAAATAACTTTTTTCAAGGGATTTTTTCCGCGAAAGAAGCCTGGACATCTCTTATTCAGGCGGCAAAACCGGAAATACCGACACGCTGACTCACCTCGGAATAAGCTGCGAATAGCCGCTTCGCTCGGTGGAGCGTTCATGGCGACCCGGAGCCCCACGGGCGCTAAATCCGGAGGTTACCAGTTTGCGGGCTCCCGGCTCGGTTCCGCGGAAGGTATTGACTAAACAGGGCTTTACCTATCAGTCATGGCGGACGGGTTCCGCCCACGCGCGCTTCGACTGTCGGTGCGAGGCTGGCTGGGACTGCGCCCGGCCACGACGGTGAGAGCAAGAATCCACATTCTACCGACGTATTTTATCCGCGGCGGTGACGGGACAACATACCGGCGGCCTTCGCCATGCAGACTGCTTATGTCGCCGAGCCTGCTGAACCCGAAGCAACGGCTTATGGTCCTGCAACGGCGTAAGAATTTCCTGGAACCGGCGGCCACCGTCATTTATACTAACAACCATGAGCACACCCCATGACATAGGCGCCCGCATCCAGGCCGTCCGCCGCGAACGCGGCCTGACACAGGACGATTTCGCCAGCCGGGTCGGCGTGTCACGCAGTGCTGTCGCGCAGTGGGAAACCGGGCGGGCCGGACAGGTCACCGGCAATCTGTCCCGCCTC
>JAKBCJ010000653.1 GCA_021807975.1 Pseudomonadota bacterium
GCGGCCGGTGTCGGGGTCAGCGTGGGCAGCGTCGCCGCATTCCAGCGAACCCCTGTCGATGCATTATATTCCTGGTGGACAGGCCGGGACTGTTCCGCCGTACGGCTGGATCGCGGTGAAACCTATTGCCGGCAGGAGGAACCGAAACCCGAACCGCCGCCTTATTGCACCCGTACCCTCGGGTCGGTGATGTGCTGGCAGGACCCCGCGACGGTGCCCGGACATCCAAGAAGCGTGGCCGACGGTCCGTCGGACTTGACCGCGGAGCAGGAGGCCGACCGGGTTCGGACATGGCCGTAAGATCGGTCATTGAGGTTTGCGGGGAATGCCGGTATAGAGTTTGGGCCGTCCCGGTCGGGGCGCACTGGACCCGTAGCTCAGCTGGATAGAGCGTCGCCCTCCGAAGGCGAAGGTCGCACGTTCGAATCGTGTCGGGTCCGCCAATTAACCTTATCAATCAACGACTTAGAGCCATTTTTCCAGGGGGCTCGTGGCGTTGGTTTTGTCACGTAAGCACCACGTAAGCAATTGGTGGATTTGCTCTTCGCAGCCTCCTCGGAGCTGGAGACAGGAGTCGAATTCACCTTGTGTGATCCGATACACCGGACACGGATACTTTCGTCGAATCTCGCGGACGTCTCCGCTGCCATCCTCAAAGGAGCGAAGGGGACGACTGTTCCTTTCCTTCGGGAACCGAGCGGACTGCAGAAACGCTCGGCTCCCCTTGCCGGCGGCTATATTGGCGAGGAGAGCAGCTCATGACGCGCTTGAATGCCGTGCTGAAGGATTTCTCGGAGTCATAGCCTACCGACGCCCCGATCTCTGCCAGCAACTGACGCGTCGAGACCAGCCTGTCGCCCGCCTGCATCATGCGCCAGCGGCTTAGATAGTTCATTGGCGAGAGACCAACCCTCTCCTTGCTCGAGAGTGACGTAACGCTTCACGTGAGGTCGGGTGGGCTGGTCAACCTTCTGGCTGGCTGGACGGCGCCGTTTCCGGGCTTCTATCTCTACTACCCATCGCGACTGCAGATGCGTCCGGTGTTCGGGCTTTCCTAACCCATCTTATTCATCGCGGCCACGAGTGTTCGTGTCGCGGCCAAACATTGCTATCACATAACTAAATGTATCGTGCGTCGTCCCTGCTGGGTTGACTGCGCTTCAGACCGTATCTGGGCCAGCGTTGGGATTGCGGGGCACACGCCCGCGTTGTCATCCCGCGCGCGGCATCAACGCCCCAATCAGATCGCGGAACAGCGCGGCATTCGGGCCATGCGCGGCAAACCCCAGTCGGATCCGGCTGGCGGTCTCGCGCACCAGCACCGCGATCTTCAGCAACCGCAGCCGGAGGGTCGAGAACTCGCCGCTGGCCAGGGACATGATCGGGGTTCGTGCTTGGGAATGGCATCGCGCACCGTGCGAACCAGCCAATAAGCAGCGGTGTGGAGGATGAGGCTCGTCTGATTGGCCAGCGGCGAGCGGCAACTGGTCCGGTCGAAGGCCACCTTGAAGGGCGGATCGGCCATGGAATGGATGACCTGCGCCGGATCACGGGTATCGGGGAACAGCGCGGCCAGCCGATCGATCAGGCCAATCCGGCGATCCGCACCTGCCAGCAGGAAGACCCCGCCGTCCGAACTGATCGTGCCGCCATCGAATGCCGCGGTGACCTTCTTCTTGCAGAGACTTGGCAGACTGAAGGGCAGGAGGGTATCGTCGTCATCGGCGGGCATGGCAGAAACTGTCCGGAGCCTGAGAGTGGCGTCAGCACCCAATTTCTAAGCGATTCCAGACAGTTCCGCTGTGCCCGTTTCCGAATCCCTGCTATGCAATGAATAAGATGGGCTAACAGGCCGACAGGAAAGCTGCCCATACCCATTATACTGTTTCATATTCACACCGTCGGCACCACTAAAAATACCACTCGGTTGATTCCTGTCGTGCGGATCGCGCCCCTCCTAAAACGACCCCCAAAGCAAGCCGCCCAGAAACCGCCCCGGCAGCAGCGTGAACAGCCCGGCGACCAGGCAAGCCCCGACATAGGTGTAAACCATATGGCGCCGATGCACCGCGATCCTGCCTTTGGCCAGTGCCCAGAACGCAGCAGCCAGATTGACCAGCACGAACGGGATCAGCAGATGGATCGGCGAGAATCCCGCCCAACTGAAGGCCAACGTGCTGCGGATGAAAATGGCAGAGGTCGCCGTCGCCACCATCAACGCCACCCAAACATACCCGAAGGCCCGATGCAGTTTCGGCCGCTGCCGCACGCCAAGCCGCGCCCACAACGCAACGGGGCCGATCGCCGTGGCGGCAATCGCCACGGTCATATGCACCGCGACGATCTCGGGCAGGCCCGTCCCCGGGGTCACAGCCCGCGCCCCGGGCGTTTTTCCACCTGCCGGCGTTCCCACTCGCCATTCAGGAAGGGGATTTTGTCGAAGACGCGGAGCCCATGGAACCCGACGCCGGTACCCCAGCCGAGCGCGACCCAGCCGACCCAAAGATAGCGCGGC
>JAKBCJ010000654.1 GCA_021807975.1 Pseudomonadota bacterium
GGCGGTGATGTCGCCGGCGGCACAAAGAAAAGCCCGGAACTGCTCGGGGCGTTGGCGCATGTAAGCCAGGCGGGTGTCCCGCTGGTGGTGTCCCATTATGCCATCACGCCGACCATCGACATTTACGCCAGTCTGCAGGGACGCGATCTCGGCGCTGTCAACGACGCGGTCCAGCATATACTGGATGAAACCGTCAAGGACGTGCCGAAAGGATCCCGGGTCGAGATCCGCGGACAGGCCGTCACGATGGTCGATGCTTACGAGCAACTTCTCGCCGGGCTGGCGTTCGCTGTTGTCCTGGTTTACCTGGTCATTGTCGTCAATTTTCAGTCCTGGCTGGATCCATTCATCATCATTACGGCGCTGCCCGGCGCTTTGGCGGGTATCGTATGGTCGCTGTTCCTGACCGAAACCACGCTGTCGGTACCCGCCCTGACCGGCGCGATCATGTGCATGGGCACCGCGACCGCGAACTCGATCCTGGTGGTCAGCTATGCGCGGGAGCAACTGGCCGTGCATGGGGATTCGGCGCGCGCCGCCGCCGAGGCCGGTTTCGCCCGCATACGTCCGGTGATGATGACGGCGCTGGCCATGATGATCGGCATGCTTCCAATGTCGCTTAGCAACACCCAAAACGCACCACTGGGCCGCGCGGTCATCGGCGGGCTGGCGGTGGCCACCATTTCCACGCTTTTATTCGTTCCCGCGGTCTTTACGGTCTTTCACGGGCGCATCTTCCATAAGGCCAGAAAAGGAGCATCGACCCCATGAACGAAGCCACGCCGCCAGGCACCGCGCGGACCGTGGCCGCCGGGGGCGCGCACGCACCTGAAGCCGCATCCAGCCCGGATCACGGGAACCCTAAGCCGCGGCGGCGCGGCTTAGGGTGGCTCATGGCCGGGGCCGGCATCGTCATCATGCTCGGACTGGCCACTTTCGGGATCATAAAGCGCAACAACAATGTTGCGGCACTGCAGGCTGTCGCCGATGACGCTTCGGTGCCCAAGGTGACACTTGTATCGCCCGAGAAAGGACCGGCCAGCCGCACGCTAACGCTGCCCGGTGAGACGCAGGCCTGGTTCCAGGCGCCGATTTTCGCCCAGGTCACCGGTTACGTAAAGAAATGGTACAAGGACTACGGCGATCCGGTGACAAAGGGCGAATTACTGGCAACCATCGAAACACCCGACCTCGATCAGGAACTGCAGCAGGCGCGCTCTCAGCTAGAGGTGGAAAAGACCCATGCCGAACTGGCCAAGGTGACCGCGGAACGGTGGCAGAAGCTGGCCGGGACGCAAGCGGTTTCGCAGGAAACGGTTGACGTGAACATCGCCAACTACAAGGCGCAGCAGGCCCGGGTCTCGGCCGCGGCGTTCAATGTCGCGCGCTATGAATCGAAAGAGGCGTTCAAGCAGGTCGTCGCCCCGTTCGACGGGATCGTCACTGCTCGTTATACAGATGTCGGGGCCTTCGTGAATGCGGCCGGGGGCAGCGCGGGCCAGCAGGGCCATACGCAGGAGCTTTTTTCTGTCGCGGACATCCACGAATTGCGCCTCTTCGTGTCGGTTCCGCAGGATTATTCCGGCTTCATCAAGCCGGATTTGCAGGTCACGGTGACGTTGCCGCAGTTCCCGAACCAGACATTCCAAGCCGCCGTCCTTACAACGGCAAAGTCCTTCAACAGGACTGCCAGAACCATTCTGACCGAACTGACGATGCAAAACCCGAAAAGAGACATCTTCCCGGGATCGTTCGCGCAAGTAAAGTTCGTCGTGCCGACAGATCCCGCTATCCTTGTTGTGCCCGAACAGGCTCTGCTGTTCCGGGCGAAGGGGCTGCAGGTGGCGTTGGTGGACTCCAGCAGCAAGGTTCATTTGCAAGACGTGGCGATCGGCCTGAATTTTGGCCAGACCGTGCAGGTGACAAAGGGCCTGAAGGCAACGGATAAACTGATCGCCAACCCTTCGGATGGGCTGCTGGAGGGCCAGACCGTCAAGGTGGTGCAAACCTCGCCGGACAATGCCAACGATAACCCGCCAGCCAATCCGACAGCAAAGGCGCCGGGCCATTGAGCCGCCGGGGCACGATCATTGCGGCGCTGACCGTGTCCGCGCTGGCCATGTCCGGGCTGGCCGGATGCGATCTGGCGCCCGTTTACCAGCCGCCGGTTTTTGCGATCCCCGACAGCTATCAGGGAACAAGCCCCTGGGAAATCGCCCACCCCGGGGATGGCGTCCCGCCAGGCCCGTGGTGGACTTCGTACGGCAACCCGACTCTGAACGACCTGGAATCGAAGGTGCCGGACAATCCGGACCTGATGGTCGCGGAGGAAACTTTCGTTCAGGCGCGCGAACTGGCGGCGGAGGCAGAAGCCGGACTGTATCCGCAGATCGGCATCAACGGTCAGGCGTCGCAAAACAGGCAGTCGCCAACGCGGCTGTTCCGGTCCCCCAAAAGCGTCGCGCCGCTGGTGGAACCCTCGGTCCAGGTTGACGCCGCGGCAAGCT
>JAKBCJ010000122.1 GCA_021807975.1 Pseudomonadota bacterium
GAGCAGGATCAGTTCAACGGCGGCCATGGAACCTGCTCCTTAGGCGACGATGTAGGGCAGCAGCGCCAGGAAACGGGCGCGCTTGATGGCCACCGCAAGCTCACGCTGCTTCTTCGCAGACACGGCGGTGATCCGGCTCGGGACGATCTTGCCGCGCTCCGAAAGGAAGCGGGACAGCAGACGCACGTCCTTATAATCGATCTTCGGAGCATTCGGGCCGGAGAACGGGCAGGACTTGCGGCGGCGGTAGAACGGCCGGCGGGCGCCAACGGCGGTGCGTCGGGCGGCTGGATTGACTTCTGTATCGGACATTGATGCTTACTCCTCGATACCAGCGCGGAATTCGTCGCCGCCAAACCCGTCGCGGGCACGGAATTCCTCACGGTCGTCGAAGCCACGGCGGCGGCCGCTCTCGAAGCGTCCGGCGGGCTTCGGCCCACGGAACCCACGCTCCCGGTCGTCAGACTTGCGTGACAGGATGGCGGACGGGGCTTCGTCGATTTCGTCGATGCGAACCGTCATGAAGCGCAGAACGTCTTCGTTGAGACCGAGCTTACGCTCCATCTCGGTCACGAATGCCGGCTTGGCGTCGAGGCCCAGCAGCATATAGTGGCCCTTGCGGTTCTTCTTGATGCGGTAAGCGAGGCCGCGCAGGCCCCAATATTCACGCTTCTTGACGGCTCCGCCGTCGGTTTCGAGTTCGGTGCCGATTTCGTCGGCAATCGCCTCGACCTGCTGTTGCGTGACGTCATTCCGCGCGATGAGCACGGTTTCGTAAAGCGGCATGTGTGTACCCCCTATGGCTTGTCTCTGCCCCGAACCGGGTTTGGTCCACTTTCCACGATGGAAATGGGCATAGCCGGGCGCGATGCCGTCGCACCCGGCAGGGAAGGGCGGGCTTGAAGCATGGATCGGGGGACAATGCAACAACGCAAGCACCAGAGCGGCATCTCCGGCCCGATGGCCGCGTTATCTGACAAGATCGTTATCCAACCACGACCTTAACCCAAGCGTGATCGATGGCTTGATCTGAATCAACCGGCCTCTGTGCCAGACGTCGAAAATCCGTGCGGGCTGCTGCCCTTACCTCGGCGGCTGACACGGGCGGAGTTCCATTCATGCACATCGCCGGATTTACCATTTCCGATATGATGACCCCGGCCCGGTTCGCCCTGTCTGGCCCCGACCAGATTGCCCTGTATCTGGTCTGGACCACGATCATATTCGCGGCCTTCTTCACTTACTGGCAATCTTCCTGGTCGCCCGGCGGAATCCGCGGTTTCTTCCGTCACTGCATTCCCCCGGGAATCCTGACCCATCCATCCGCCAGGGCAGACTTCCTGTTCTGGCTGTCCCGCCGGCTGTTCATGCCGTTGCTGGTCATTCCGCTTGGATTATCGACAGCCACGGCGGGCTACGCCGCCTACACGCTGCTGGCCCTGATATTCGGGCCGGCGACCCATGCCGGGCCGGCTTCCACGCCGACGCTCGTCGCCTTCACCGTGTCGATGGTCGTCGCGTACGACTTTTCGTACTACCTCTACCACCGGCTTTGCCACACGGTCCCGGTGCTGTGGGAACTGCACAAGGTCCATCACTCCGCCCGGGTCATGGTCGGGGTCACCAAGGACCGCGTTCATCCGCTGGATGAGCTCCTGAACCGCTGGTGGAATGGCCTGATCCCCGGCTTCACCTATGGCATATGGCTGTTTTTCGCGGTCGATCCGGTGGAGCTGACCGTCTTCGGCATCAGCGCCTATCTGATCCGCGACCTGCTGATGATGGATGTGGTGCGCCACACCCATATGGAGATGTCATACGGCCCATGGCTAAACCGCATATTCCTCTGCCCGTATTACCATCAGCTTCATCACAGCGTCGAACCCCGCCACTATAACCGTAACTACGGCCTGCTTCTGTCGGTATGGGACCGGCTGTTCGGAACCCTGACAGTGCCGGAACCGAACCAGCATTTCACCTTCGGCCTGTCGAACAATGAGCACGCGGAATACCAGTCGCTGACCCGCCTCCATGTCCTGCCGCTGATCAAAATCTACCGCCTGGGCCGCGGCTGGGTACGACGCCACCTCGCTCTGCCGCCCGCCGTCACGGCGAATTACGACGGACCCGAACCGCAGCCAAACCAGCCGGGGCCGCGGCCGCGGCCGCTGTCATAGGCGTTAAAACAACGGAGTGCCGGTTTTCTGGCGCCCCTCTGCATAAGGCGTCGGCGGAACACGATTTTCCCTAATCGTCATGGCCGGGACTGCGCCCGGCGATGACGAGAGAGGCCAGAAATCTCCGCCAGGCGACTCGCCAAGCGTGCCGCCCCGCTTATCGCAAATCGGTCTTCGGCAGCCGCTTTTCCACGATCGCACCATACAGCGCGACCCCATAGGGAATCGCCTCGTCGTTGAAGTCATACAGATGGTTATGCAGCGCCGCCGACTCGCCGTTCCCCAGATTGATGTGGGCGCCGGGAACCCGCTCCATCATGAAGCTGAAATCCTCCGACCCCATGCCCGGCGGCGCATCGCGGCGAACGGCCTGCGTGCCCACCAGTTCGGCCGCCGCGTCGGCATAGGCCTCGAATTCCGCATCGTTGTTGACCATGGGGGCGAAGATCACCCGGAAATCCAAAGTCGCCTCGGCGCCGAATCCGGCGGCGACACTGGTGACCAGCCGCCGCATGTTGGTCTCGATCATTGTCATGACCTCGGCCTTCATGGTGCGCACCGTGCCGGCCATCGTCGCGGTTTGCGGGATGACGTTATAGGCGTCGCCCGACTGGATCCGGGTGATGCTCAGAACGGCGGTGTCCGCGGCCGACACGTTGCGCGACACGATCGACTGCAACGCCGCGCCAAGATGGCAGGCCACCAGCACCGGGTCGATGCTCTGGCTGGGATGCGCCCCGTGCGCGCCCTTGCCGGTAATCGCGATATCGAAGAACGCCCCGCCGGCCGCCCGCGCACCGGGGCCGGTGAGGAAATGGCCGACCGGAGTGCCGGGCCGGTTGTGCATACCGTACACCGCGTTGCAGGGAAAACGCTCGAACAAGCCGTCCTTCAGCATCTCCAGTGCCCCTCCGACGCCTTCTTCGGCGGGCTGGAAGATGAAGTTGACCGTGCCGTTGAAGTTGCGCGTTTCCGCCAGATATTTCGCCGCGCCCAGCAACATCGTGGTGTGGCCGTCGTGCCCGCAGGCGTGCATCCGGCCCGGGTTCTGGCTTGCATACGGCAGGCCGGACGCCTCCAGGATCGGCAGTGCGTCCATGTCGGCCCGCAGCCCGACCGCTTCCTGGCCGTTGCCGTTACGCAACACCCCCACCACGCCGGTCTTGCCCACGCCGCGATGAACCTCGATGCCCCATTCCTCCAGCTTTTTGGCCACCAGATCGGCGGTGCGGTATTCTTCCAGCCCCAGTTCCGGATGGGCATGGATATCGCGGCGAATCGCAGTCAGTTCGTCCTGATACGTGCGGGCACGGTCGAGCGCGGATTGGGTCATCGGCGGGTCCTTACGGAAGGTTCAGGCCCCGACCATACCACGCTGCTCTTGCCATGCCAGACCGCGCGGGTTGTTGTTGTCCCAACGCCCCGGAGAAACCGCACGATGTACCTGAATACCTTCGCCCAAGGGTCCGACCCGCTGGACATGACCGGATCGGACGAATTCCGCAGCCTGCTGGCCAGCGCCGGGGACCTGGGCATCCCGCACGCCCCCAACGTCCCATACCGGTCCTGCAACATCGTGCTGCGCCAGATGCGCTTCCACTTCCTGGAATGGGGCCACGCCGACGCCCCCACCATCGTGCTGCTGCACGGAGGCCATCAATCCGCCCATTCGTGGGACCTCGTCAGCCTGCATCTGGCGCAAAACTACCGCGTCCTGGCGCTGGATCAGCGCGGACACGGTGACAGCGAATGGTCCCGCGATGTCACCTATTCCAACCACGAAATGTCGCTGGACGCCGAAGCCTTCATCGCCGCCATGCGCCTGCACCAGCCCATCGTCATGGGTCACTCCATGGGTGGCCGCAATACGATGTTGTTGCTACGCCGCAACCAGACTCCGGTGCGCGCGGCGGTCATCGTCGATGTGGGTCCGGAACTGTCGGAACGCGGGCGGGCGGCGATCGGCGGCTTCGTGCAGGCCAACCAGGAATTCGACGACCTGGAGCATTTCGTGCGCAACGTCCGTCAATACGATCCGTACCGCAGCCGCGAGCACATCGAGCGGACGGTCAAATACAACATGCTGGAACGCGCCGACGGGAAATACATCAGCAAATGCGATTCCACCCCGCGCCGGCTGGGAATCGTCCGCGCGTCCGGCCCGCAGGAGAACATTACGCTGGAAGAAGCCGCGGCGTTCGATCTGCCCGTTCTGCTGGTGCGCGGCGCCAACTCCAACATCCTGGAACCAGACGCCGCCGAACGGTTCGCCCGCGCCATGCCGCATGGTCGGTTGGTCACGGTGCCGGATGCCGGCCACAACGTCCACGGCCAGAACACCAAGGGGTTTATCGCGGCTGTGGGGCCATTTCTGCAACAGGCGACCGCGGGGTCAGCGACCGGGAACTGCTGATCACCGCGGCGAAAGCAGCAAAGCCGGCGGCGACCTCCAGGCACACCACGGTCGCCCTCGCCTGCCACAACGCAAAAATCACCGCGACCAAAGCCGACCCAAGCGACCAGCCGATGGTGCGCGCCACCGCCATCATGCCGCCCGCCGCCCCGGTGCGCGACACCGGCCCGGCCGTCATCACCGTGATGTTGTTCGGGGTCTGATAGAAACCGAATCCAATGCCGCAGACCGCCATGCGCCACGCGACATTCCAGTCGGCGGGCGCGGCGGGCAGCAGCACCAGCGCGACCAGCCCCGCCGCCAAAAGCGCCAGACCGATACTGCCCAGCAGCGCCGCCGGATACCGCCCGGACAATCGCCCCGCGATCGGCGCCGCGAACGCCACCAGCAGCGGCCACGGGGTTATCAGCAACCCAGTCGCCACGGCCGATCGGTGCATCACCGTTTGCAGCAGGAACGGCAGCGATACATAGGCCAGGATCTGCGCGGTATAGGAACAGACCGACGTCGCCAGCGACAGTGTGAACAGCGGAATACGCAGCAGATCCAGCGGCAGCATCGGCACCTTGCGCCGCCGTTGCTGCCACACCAGCAGCCCCAGACCAACCACCCCGCCCACTATCCCGGCAACGCCGCCGGTTCGATCAGACCCGCCCAGCGCATCGACACCGATAATCAACACCCCCAACGCCAATGCGCTCAGCACTGCACCGGACACATCAAATGGCCTTGCATTGCCCCGCCCTGCCGGCGCCACCGCCATGAACAACGGCACTGCGACCAGGCACACCGGTAAATTCACCAGAAACAGCCAGCGCCATGTCGCCACCGACAGAATCAGCGCCGCCACCGTCGGCCCGATCGCGCCCGAAATCGCAACCGCCAACGCAATCAGCGCGAACCCGCTGCCCAGGATACGGCGCGGGTAAATCGTGCGCACCAGCGCCGGGCTCAACGCCGACAGGCTGGCCGCGCCTATGCCCTGCGCCACCCGTGCCGCGACCAGCACCCCCAGATTGGGCGCCACCGCGCAGCCCAGCGAGGCGACCGTGAACACGATCAGCCCCACGGCATAAACCCGCTTATGGCCCAGAATCTCCCCCAGCGACGCCGCCGGCAACAGGCACACCGCCGTGGCAAGCTGGAAGCCATTCACCACCCAGATAATGCCCGAGTCGCTGGCGCCCAGATCCCGGGCAATCGTCGGCAGGGCGATGTTGGCGATCGCACTGTCCAGGCTGGACAGGACGATGCCCAACAGGATGCAAAACATAACCCAGTGCCGCTGCGGCACCGGCAGTCCATCCGTCTCGGCCAGGGCGCTATTCGTCGTGTCGCGCACAGTGGGGCCCAAGGCCATTCAGCACACCTTCTCGCAGCCGGGTTCGCCATCTCTCTGCCAGCGCATCCGACGATTGTCGATACGACGGCCTTTGGTCAGTCCGGAAACACCGCCTGATTGTGCTCGCCCAGCTTGGGTGAAGCGCCGCGCGGATGCGGCCGCTGTCCGTCAAAGCTGATGGGAAGGCCGACAACTTTCAAATCGCTGCCCGGCAGCACCCGCAGCATGTCCATCGCCTGCAACTGTTCGCTTTCCGCCAGCTCGGCGATGGAGTTGACCGGCGAGCACGGCACCCCAGCCTCCCCGATAATGCCCATCCATTCCTGGCGGGTGCGGGTCAGCAGCACTGGTTGCATGACGTTGACCACCGCCATGCGGTTGGCGGCCCGCTTGCGGCCATCCGACAGCAGCGGATCGAGGCACCATTCCGGATGCCCCATCGCCCGAGCCAGCTTGACGAACAGGCGGTCATTGCCGGCAGCGATGCAGATCGGCCGGTCGGCGGTTTCGAATATCTGGTATGGCGCGAGGGTCGCGCTGGCCGCGCCATGGCGTTGCGGCATATTGCCGGTGAAATTGTAGGCGTTCAGCGGGCCTTGCACCCAGGCCACGGCGCTTTCGAACAGCGACGAATCCATCACGCAGCCCACCCCGGTGCGATCCCGCTGTTTCAGCGCGGCCAGCGCGCCGATCACGCACCACATCCCGGTGGCGGTGTCATTGATCGCCGGGGCGCAGAAGGTCGGTGGATCGTCCGGCCGTCCGGTCAGCGTCACCACCGCGCCGTAACTCTGCAGCAACGGATCGAACCCCGGCGCCTTCTTCAGCGGCCCGGTATTCCCGAACGCCCAGATCGAGCAATAGATCACCCGCGGATTCACCGCCATCATCGCATCCGAACCGATACCCAGTTCATCCACGATCCCCGGCCGCAGGTTCTGGATGACGATATCGGCGTCCCGCACCAGCGATTTCAGTTTTTCCACGTCCGCCGCATCCTTGATGTCCAGCGTGACGGATTTCTTGCCCCGGTTGGTGGCATGGAACATCACCGAATCGCCATCGACGAACGGAGGCCCCCATAACCGAGCGTCGTCGCCGCCATCGGGCTTTTCCACCTTGATGACGTCGGCGCCCATGTCCGCCAGGATCACCCCTGCCAGCGGGCCGGCCAGCGCCTGACCGATTTCGACGACCTTGATGCCGTCCAACGGCCCGGCCATCACGCGATCCCCACGCGGGCGCGAAACGACGGCTCGTTCAGACTGAATTCCTGCCCGTTCAGGTCGTCCGCCGCCGGTGTGCACAGATACACGATCGATTCCGCCGGAAGCGCCACCGGCGTGAGTTTCTCGCGCGGGATCTGGCTGACCGGGTTCACGCCGGAGGCGCGGATCAGCACCTGCATGTCGGTGTCAGTGGTGCCGGGCTGGAAGCCGAACACCCGGATTCCCTTCCCCGCTGTTTCCAATGCGATCGCCCTTGTCAGCATGTGTAGGCCGGCCTTGGCGGAGCAATACGCGCTCCATCCCTCCAGCGGCCGGATCGCGGCGCCGGACGACACATTCACGATCGTCCCCCCGCCCGCCGCCAGCATCCCTGGCAGCACTGCTCGGATCGCATGATAGGCCCCGGTCAGGTTGATCGCGACGTTGCGCCCCCATGCGGCCGGATCGCTGTCGGCGATGGTCGCGATCGGCTCGATCACGCCAGCGTTGTTGATCAGCGCATCCAATTTGCCAAAGCGCGACACGGTGTCGGCCACCAGTGCCGCGAACGCCGCATAGTCGGACACGTCGCAGGCGCGGGACGAGGCCGAAGGGCCGATCGATTTCGCAACCTGTTCGGTCAACGCACCGTCGCGCGCGGTCAGCACCACCGTCGCACCCGCTTTGGCCAACGCCGCCGCCGCCGACGCCCCGATGCCCCGGCTGGCGCCCGTGACGATGATAACCTTGCCGTCGAGACTGCTCATGCGATTTCCCCCCTGGTTCGTCTGGAAGGTTAGAACATCGATTCCCAATCGGCCAACCCGCCGGAGTGGGTACGGCGCGGTTCGTGTCAGACACCGGCCGGCGTCGATGCGGACTTCATCTCCCATCATCGCAGGCGAAGGCCCCATTTTCGGTAAAACTGTACCGCTGGCCTGCCAAAAGGCCAAAGACCTGAGCTATCCACACGAGCTGTGGACGACCCGGCTATTGGCGCGTCATGAGATTTCGTCGGCTTCCTCAAGAAGATCGAACGATTTTGGAAGGTATCCAGGAGGCCCGGGGCAGTGGCGCAAGGTCGATCCAAGCGATCCTGACCCATGTCCGTATAAGATTGTCGCGCCAGATCAGCACGGCCAGCACCGGGCCAGGCGGCTACATCCCGGCGCTCCCGCTTTCGGCAGAATCAGCGGCCGCCTTTTCCGATGCCATCGTACCGCAGGGCGACGAAAGAGAACTCGCGATCCCGCCATCGAAGCTCCGGGAATTCAACCGGCCCCCAGATTGAGTACACTCCAGCTCTGTACCGGCGACACCGGGCTCAGTTTGCCGCTATGCTCCTCCACCCGATATTGTACCTTGGCGCTACGGCAGACAAAAACGACTTTCTCCTCGATCACATCTTCTTCGTCCCAATTGAACTCAGTGATCAGCAAATCCGTGAAATCAATCCGCAGATAGGTGGAAAGCTGGCTTTCGCCGCTGCCCCGACGTTTAATCAGCACACCAGAGTCGATGGTAAAAGAGTTTATGCAGTTCTTAAACAAACTCAGGGACGAAACATCCAGATATTTGTTCAACGTCACCGCTTCCAGATTGGATGAATAGGACTTCATCCCACCGCCCAAACTGCGATTCATGAACCGCGCGAAATCGGAGGAACCTTTAGTGGCGGCCAGATTTAGACCATCTTGGTTTTGCTTGACTGCCTCGGTGAGCAGCCGCATCTTTTCCTCTTGCTGACGCTTCTGCGCCTCCGGGTCGTTGGAACTGTCTCCCAGCAACCCCATCTCCATTTTGAAGTCCTTCACGGCGAAGAAATTGCTCTGCCACTTGTTCGCGGCAGACGCCGCGACAAAGCCTTGAGCCAACTCATCATTGGCGCCAATCGCTGCCGAGCACTCTCCGGGGATGGCGGTCCCGTTCGTTTTCATCATCATCAGAACATCGCGCACATCATTCGCCATGTCAGCCGCCTCCTGCTGTTGTCATCCGTCACGATTTCTTTTTTAAAGCGGTTTCGAAATTCCAACTGACCGATCCCGGGGCTTTCAATTTACCATCATGTCCCTGCTGGCAGTACTGCACGGTAAGGCCACGGAAAACGAATCTTATCGTCTCTTTGATGACTTCGGCATCGTCCCAGCCAACATGGGTGACCAGGACATCGGTGAAGTCGAACCGCAAAAACGACTGCAGGCCGTATTGATCTGTCCCATGCAATCTACCGATGGTTTTTCGTTTGACCATGGCCGCCGACTTGAACGTGGCCGAACGAGCGCAGCATTGAAACAGCACCGGCGAGGCCTTATCGAACCTGCGCGTTATAGAGAATTCGTCCATTCGCAACGGAAACGGAACTATCTTCTTAATCTCCGCCGGTGATCCACTCTTCCATTTGCCCCATTTTACCGAGGGTCCGGAAGATGGTCTGATACGCCGCTCGTCAATGTTCGGGTTGCCGCTCGTATTAGTGACATCAGACGCAGCATCCTGGTCATCAATGTTCATCCCGAACCCAAAATCATCAACGACGAAGCAGTTGCCAAGTGCAAACCCAGCCAGCAATGGGTCTTTTGTGCTGTCAATCGCGACTTGCGATTCCGCCTCGATTTTGCGACCCGCCGAATCGACCAGTTGCATCAGAATTTCGTTGGCCCGTTCATCTGCCATGAATTGCCTCTCGCCCTTTTATGGTCTGCGCGGGTACTGCTTGCCCTGTCACTCAGCGGGTATGCGTGAAACCAGCCGCAAGGCAATGGTCAAGCCTTCCAACTGGTAGTGCGGTTGCAGAAAGAATTTGGCGTCGTATTGTCCCGGCCTATCTGGCTTCTCCTCCAGCGTAACGCTGGCATCCTCCAGCGGATGCGTCGCTTTCCAATCCTCGTTAGAGGTCGCGGGCGATCCATCGACGTAGCGCAACAACCACTGCGTAAGAAAGTCTTCCAACTGGGAGCGGGACATCGTGCCGCCCACTTTGTCCCTGACGATACACTTCAGATAATGCGCGAAGCGGCAGCAGGCGAACAGATAAGGCAGTCGCGATGCCAGCACCGCGTTTGCGGTCGCCGCTTCATCCTCGTATTCGGCCGGCTTTTGCAGCGAGTGCGCGCTTAGGAAGGCAGCGACCGAAGTATTCTTACGAAAAACCAGCGGGATCAGGCCCAGCCGCGACAATTCGGCTTCACGCCGTTCGTTCAGTGCGATTTCGGTGCAACTGCGCGTGTCGACCGCGCCGTCGGCAGTCTCAAAATACAAGATCGGCAAATCATCGACGATCCCGCCCGTTTCGATGCCATGAATACGGGTACACCAACCGTAGAGCGAAAACGCGCGGGCAATGTTCGCACCCATGGCAAAGGCCGGGTTGGCCCATGCATAGGCGGTGGTATCCGGACCTTCGCAGACCTCCTCGAAGGCAAAATCGTCGACCGGATCGGTGGCCGCGCCATAAGGCAGGCGCGAGAGCATGCGCGGCATGCACAGGCCGACATAGCGCGCATCCTCGGTGTCCCGCAGGGCACGCCAGGCGACGTATTCGGGGGTCTGGAAGATGCGGGTCAGGTCGCGCGGATTGGCGAGTTCCGCCCAGCTTTCCATTTGCGTCAACGAAGGCGCGGCGCCCGCGATAAATGGCACGTGGGCGGCGGCGGCCACGCCCGCCATGTCCGTCAGCACCTGGATGTTCCTGGGATGATGATCGAAATAGTAGTCGCCGATCAGCACCCCGAATGGCTCGCCACCGAGTTGACCGTATTCCTCCTCATAGATTTTCTTGAAAATCGGGCTGTGATCCCACGCGGCACCGCGGAATTTACGCAACGTCCGCCCCAGTTCCTGGAGCGAAATGTTAAACAGCCGGATCTTCAGCGAAGGGTCGGCCTGCACGCCGCGCACCAGGAAATTCAGCCCGCGCCAACTGGCTTCCAACGCCTGGAATTCCGGGTGATGCAG
>JAKBCJ010000123.1 GCA_021807975.1 Pseudomonadota bacterium
TGTCTTCCATCGAATGGCGGGCCTGATTTGTATCGGCGGCCTTGCGGTTCTTCTTCAGCGGGATCGCCACGATTGTTCCCGCCGCTCTTAGTGGTTCGATCACCCGCTTGTCCGCGAGCAAGGCGTCCGGCTCCATCCCCGCCGCAGTTGCGTTTGCTCCGGCGAGCTCGTGGACCTGTCCGGCCGTTCTGTCGTCATTTTGCTTTGAAGAGCGCGAAGGGCCGCAAAGCCGGGATGCGGCATCCTTCGCGGCCCTTCGCGCCCTTCCAAGCAGATCATCCCGGCCGACAGCGGCTTGGGCGTCCAACGAGGGGCACCGAACGCCGGCGCCCCGGGGCCTGTCGTCAATTTGTCTGAAACTGTCTTGGATCGGACCCGGGCAAGCTCGAAAGATCGCCTAACGCAATGATCCGGTCTTTCGGGACAACGCCATTTTTTTTCATCCAAAAATTGACGGCAGGCCCTAGGATTGTTGTCGGCGGTTTATATCTCGCGGCAATGTCCCATGTATAGGTTCCGGTTTCTCGTTACCAACAGGCCACGTTCGATGCCTTACCCACACGGTACCGTTCGCCCAGCCTCTCTGAGGAGCCGTGTCGCCCGGCCAGTGAAGCAGGCGATCGCGGCGCAGGTGGTCGCACTGTTCAACGATCGCTCCAGGGGCGAAAAACCGGTTCAACGGCGCAGCGACAGCCTGTTCGGTCCCGGCGCCGTGGCGTGGCGGGTGCATGGGGACGTGACCTCCATGATGGTGGGTGGAATCGCCGGCCTGTTGTTGCAGATGCTGCATCCGTCGGTCCTGGCGGGCGTTTGGGATCATTCCAACTTCCGTTCGGACATGCAGGGACGGCTAAGGCGGACCGCCCGGTTTATCGCGCTGACCACCTACGGTGACCCGGTCGAGGCAAACGCCGCGATCGTGCGGGTGCGGGACATTCATGCCAAAGTCACTGGAACCCTGCCGGATGGGCGGGACTATGCCGCCAACGACCCGGCGCTGCTGGCCTGGGTCCATGTCACCGAGGCCACGAGCTTTCTCGACGCATGGATGCGCTACGCCGAACCGGACATGTCACGAACCGACCAGGACCGCTATTTCGCCGAGATGGAACGCGTCGCATCCGCGCTCGGTGCCGACCCGATCCCGCGCACGCGATCCGAGGCGCGGGACCTGATCCGTGCGATGCGCCCGGGCTTGATCTCCGACGCCCGCACCCGGGAGGTCGCGCGTCTGGTCCTGACGCAGCCGGCACCGAACAGGATAGCGGAACCGTTTCAGGCGCTGACCTTGCAGGCGGCGGCGGACCTTTTGCCCGCCTGGGCCAGACGGATGCACGGACTTCCAGAACCGATGTTCCGTGTCCCGCTGGTGCGGGCTGGAACGCTGGGCATCGCCCGCACCCTGCGCTGGGCGTTCCGGTAGATCGGCTTATTCGGTGCGGGAAACCTCCAGCACATGATCGGCGATCGCCAGAGACGCGGTCAGGCCGGGGCTTTCGATCCCGAACAGGTTGATCAAACCCGGCACGCCATGGGTCTGCGGCCCCTGGACGACGAAATCCTGACCCGGCGCGCCCTTGGGCACGATTTTCGGCCTGATGCCCGAATAGCCCGGCTGCAAGCCGCCATCCTTCAAGCCCGGCCAATACTTCCGCACCGCCGCGTAGAAACTATCGGAGCGGGATGGGTCCACCGTGTAGTCGATGCTGTCGATCCACTCGACATCGGGACCGAACCGGCACTGGCCGCCGAGATCGACGGTCAGATGCACGCCAAGGCCGCCGGGGACGGGCACCGGGTAGATCAAGCGGGAGAATGGTGATTTGCCGGTGAGTGTGAAGTAGTTCCCCTTGGCGTAATAGGCGGTCGGCACCCGGTTCGCGGGCATGCCGGCGATCCGTCCGGCCAGACCCGGTGCGTGCAGTCCGGCGGCGTTCACCAGCAGGCGGCAGCGCAAGGTCATCGGGTCGGCGCCGCCGACGTCGATTTCGATATGGCGTCCGGTGACACGTCCGCCGAGCATGGGGCTGAGGAATACCAGGACGGCGCCGGCGTTTTCCGCGTCGCCTTGCAGCGCCACCATATAGCTGTGGCTGTCGATAATGCCGGTCGCGGGCGACAGCAGGGCGCTGGTGCAGACCAGATTGGGTTCCAGTGCGATCGCCTCCGCGGCGGTCAGCACGCGCATGCCCTCGACGCCATTGGTTTCCGCGCGTTGCTTGATTCCGGCCAGCATCGCGTCTTCCTGCGCGCTGGTGGCAACGATCAGCTTGCCGCAGTTGATGTGCGGCACGCCTTTTTCGGCGCAATAGGCGTAGAGCTGACGGCGGCCGGCGACGCAGAACCGGGCCATCAGGGAGTTGGCCGGGTAGTAGATGCCGGCGTGGATCACCTCGCTGTTGCGCGACGATGTTTCGGTGCCGATGCCCTCGGCGGCTTCCAGGACGATGACCTCACGCCCCGCCATCGCCAGCGCGCGCGCGGCGGCCAATCCCACGACCCCGGCGCCCACGACGACGCAATCGACTTCCTCCACGCTGCATTCCTCCTAACCACCGGGCCGGCGAACGGTTAAGCTGGGCGCGAAGCGGAGTCCAGATATGCTGACCCTGAGCGCGGGTAGTTCGTGTGTTGTTGTCGCCCCGGAGCATGGGGCCGGGCTGACCGGGTGGCTGCTGGGCGGGACGGCGTTGCTGCGGCGGGCGTTGCCGCAAACGGCGGTTGGCGGGAATCCGAATGCGATGGGGTGCTTTCCGCTGCTGCCCTATGGCAACCGCATCGGCCACGCCCGGTTTCGCTGGCAGGGCGCCGGGTATGCGTTACGGCGCAACTTCGGCGACAGCCCGCATGCGATCCACGGCGTCGGCTGGCAGCGTGCGTGGACAGTGGAAGCGGCCGGTCCGGATGCCGTATCGCTAAGTCTGGCGCACCGCCCCGATCCGTCCTGGCCATTCGCCTTCGATGCCGCCATCGACTACCGCCTGTCGAAGGACGTGCTGACCGTGGCCATCGCGCTGACCAACCGGCACTGCACCGACGCCCCGGCGGGCATCGGGCTGCATCCGTTCTTTCCCGCGGCAAACAACCCGTCGTTGCGCTTCAATGCCTCCGGCATGTGGCGCAACGCGCCCGACGCGCTGCCGGTGGGCCACGGGGCGCCGCCGGATGGGTGGTCGCAGGGGTCTTGGTGCCGGATTGGCGGGGCGCGCCTGGACAACTGCTTCACGGGATGGGACGGAACGGCCGATATAGCCGCCGGTCCGGCCAGTTTGCGCATCGAGGCGAGTGCCGCGTTCCGCAATCTGCAGGTGTTCACACCGGATTGGGCGGATTTCTTTTGCGTGGAGCCGGTGAGTCACAGTCCGGATGCGATCAACCGGCCCGGCCTGCCCGCGGATCAGGCGATGGATGTCCTGGCGCCAGGCCAGACCCTTCGCGGCACGGTTCGCTTCATTCCCACCGGGCCGTGACGTCCGCCGGGATTCAGGCCAGCAGCGACATCGCTGCGTCGGGTCCCGCCAGTATTTCCACCAGGCGTACCTGGTCCACCTTGGCCAGCCGCCCGAGCATGGTAGAAGCGCCGATGGCCAGGGCGGCTTTTTTCAGGAGCATGTCGTAGGTGCCGCCGCTGCCAATCCTTCGCGCTTCGGTTTCCAGCACCCGCAGGCCGCGCGCGGCAGCCTCCAGCACCGTGACCGCCGGGGGCGTTGAACCGTACAGCGGCAGCAGCAGTTCCTGCTCCAATCCGGCGGTGAACCGGGTCTTGCAGTCGGCATCCAGTTTCTTGCGGATCTCGCGCAACCGGACCTGGCGTTGCGGGCTTGCGGTCGTGTCGTCCAACTGGCGCAGCAGCGCCGCGATCCGGCCGGCCGCGGTCCCGGCGTCGCCAAGGCTGCCGGCCGCGATGCTGGCGCGGGTGCCTTCCTGCTCGTCCAGGTCGGTTAGCAGGCGATCGGCGGCGCGGTCCATCGCGGCGCGGACGGCGACCCCGGTCGTGCCGGTGTTGGCCACGGGAAGGACAGCGGCCGACTGCGGAACGCGGGCAAGCAGAATCGCGATCATCATCGGCAGCGCCGGCAGGTGAGCCTCGGCGACCGCGGCCAGGATCGCGGCGATTCGCTGGCCATCCGGCGGCAGCAGCCCGTTCGCGGTGGCACCCGCCAGTGCCTCGACCGCGGCACTCTGGTCGAGCAGTGCCGCGATGGACGCCGCCAGCGGCGCGTAGGCCATCCGGTTGAATCCCGTAGCCTCCCAGGTTTCCGGAACCGGGCCGGCCAGGACGGCCCGGGCGGCGGCCGGCCAAAGGACAGCGCCGCAGCGCGCGATCAGATCAGTGTCCGCGGTGGTTCTGTTCGCGATCCGCACATCGATCGCGGCCGCGTCGGTGCCCATCGCCCGGCGAACGTGCTCAGCGATCGGCGTCAGCGCGGTTCGCGGGATGGAATCCCGATCCGGCCCCCATTGGGGCGCGGGCACGATCAGCCGGTCGAGCGGGTGGAACAGCAATCGGCAAAACCGTAACGGGCGGGGCGGGCGAAGCGTCGCGAGGCGGCCCCGCAGTGGCGCGATCAGGGCATCGGCGGGGCCGCGGGCGGCCATTGCGTCCACAATCGCGACGATGCGCACGATATGCGGGTCCGGCGCGTTGGCGATTTCCCGCTTCAACGCCTGTGTTGCGGGATGGTTTTTTCTGGTCAACGGCTTACTCGCTCATGGCGCGCAGCGCCTCGTTGCGTTGGATCAGGGTGAATGCGGCCGCCCCGCGCCGCCAGTCATCGTTCTGGCTGATGACCCGGGGGACGGGGTCCATCATCGCTTCCGAAATCGGGCGGTTGGTCCACTCGGTAACCTCCCGGGGCATGACCGGCAGCATCTGTGCCATTTCCAGCAAAGCGGCGCGCCTGTTCGCGTCATCGCCTGCCCGTTGCCACAGCAGGCAAATCCCCTCCCACCCGTCCAGCACCCAGTCGCAGCGGGTGGCCAAGGCGACTGTTTCCAAGGGATTCGCCACCCAGCGCTTGAGCAGGCCGGACGGATCGGCCACGGCCGTCCGGGCGGCTGTCAGCAATGTCAGTCCAAGCGCGTGGGTCTCGGCCAAGGCTTTGGCGACGGTGCCCCCCAGCCCGCCGATATCGTTGTCCGGGCCGGCGCCCAGCCAGAACGTTATGTCAGCCCTGGTGTCGTCCAGTTTCGCCAGCAGGCGCGGAATGCGGGCATCGCGTTCGTCCGGCACGATGCCGACCGGAGCAAAGGAATCGCCCAACGCATCCAGGCCGGTGGCCAGGTGCATGGCGGTGCAGCCGAAGCCGGGCGCGATGCGATTTAGCGTGGCGCTCGCCCGGCGGTCGAATTCCGCGGTGCGTTCGATGGAGACGGGGCCGTTGCGGCTGGCCGGGTCGATTTGGTTGAGCAAGGCTGTCAGAAGCTGGAAATGTGCCCGCAGGCCCCGGGAGTGGTCGGCCGCTTGTGTCAGCGCGGCGGCGGCGGCGGCTTCGGTGCCGGCAAAGCCTTGCAGGGCAATGCCCAGTGCCGCTTGCCGCAGGGATACGGGGTCTATCCGGTCAAGTTCCGTCAGCCGGCGGAACAGCATCGTGTCGTGAACCCCGGGATTGCACAGGGCGCGAACGCCTGTCCATTGCACGATGTACACGCCGCGGCCGCCGGACGGATTGGGAATGACCAGTTCCGGTGCATTTTTCGACCCCAAGCGAACCCGGGCGCCGGCCAGCAGCGGCGTCGTGAACGGCACGGCGACCCCACGGCTTTGAAACGTCGCCGGATGGTGAAACTCGGTGAGCGGAAGGGCGGTGGTCTGCACACTGCGATAATGGACGGGAAAGATTAACCAAAGGTTACCCGCACCCGGCCAATTCGCCGGCTTTTGGACCTGTTTTGCCTATTTTCCCCGAAATACCGGCTTCTGCTTGGCCATGAACGACCGGCAGGCGTTCTGGAAGTCTTCGGTCCTGGTAAAATCGCTGGTCGCCGCTTCTTCCTCGCGCGTGACCGGCAGTGGCCCGCGCAGACGGCGGATCGCGGCTTTGTGGTAGCGCGCGGATAATGGGGCACCCTCGGTGATGCGGCGGGCGAGGGCCATTGCCTCAGTTTCGACTTGGTTGTCGGCGGCCAGACGCGACAGCAGGCCTTTTTCGTATGCTTCGCGGCCGGTGAAAATGCGGCCCTCGATCAGCATCTCCGACGCGACGCCGGAGCCGGCCAGGGTGATGATCGGATCGATCTCGGCATAAGGGTACCAAACGCCCAGATTTCGCGCGGTGATGCCCATCCGCATGCCTTCGCCGCCGACCCGGAAGTCGCACATCGTGGCGATGCCGGCGCCGCCGCCCAGGCAGAATCCCATGATCATCGCCACCACCGGATGCTGGCACAGGCGGATGGACTGCATGCTGGCATCCAGCACGTGGGCGTATTCCGCCTCCCGCTCATCGGTGCCGCGTTCGGCTTCGAACGCGCCGATATCGGCACCGGCACAGAACGCCTTGTCCCCGGCGCCGCGCAGCACAACGCAGCGCAGATCGTCGTCGGCGGAAAGCTGCTCCATCACGGTTTGCAGGCCGCGCCACATCGACAGGTCGAAGGCATTGCGGCGTTCGGGGCGGTTGAATGTGACGATGGCGATGGTGCCGTCACGGGACACCGTCAATCTGGAATCGAAGAGTTTGGGGTCGAGCATTGCGGTCAAGGTCTCCTACTGGCGGGTATCTGTCATACCAGCTTGAAGTCGTCCATCGCCGGGCGTCCGGTTACGTGCCGCCAATGATGCCAGAGCAGGCGTGCGGCCAGGGATCTGACCGGCTGCCAGGCGGTCGCGAGTTCTCGCAGCGCCTTGGGGGCAGGTCGGGTGGGCAGGGATTTCAGGTCGGCCAGCGCCGCCGCCAGGGCGATATCGCCGGACGGGAAGATGTCCAGGCGGTCCAGGGCGAACAGCAGGTAGATCTCTGCCGTCCAGCGTCCCATGCCTTTGATGGAGCCGATGGTCACGATCGCCGCCTCGTCGTCCAGCAGCGCGATTCTGTCGGCGCTTAGGGTGCCGTCCAGGAACGCGGTGGCCAGCGCGCGCGCGTGGATGACCTTGGGCCGGGACAGGCCGGCCGCTCGCAGCACATCGTCCGATAGTTCCATCAGCGTGGCGGGTTCCAGCGCACCGGGGATCGCGCGCAGCCGGCCCCAGATCGCTGCGGCGGCCTGATTGCTGATCATCTGCGCGACGATGGCCTGGAGCAGGCCGGGAAACCCCGGTGTGCGGCGGCGCCACGGCAGCGGGCCGGCTGAGTTCAGGATGGCGGCGAAGGCGGGATCGAGCCGGATCAACGTCTCGATCGCGGCCAGCGCGGCCCGGGGCGGAAGCGGGAAGGCGGGCGCCGCGTGGAATTCGGGGGTCATGTGCTGTTATAGGCCGGACAGGGTGATTGGCCAGCGACAGCCGCTAAACCAGCGAACATCCTGTTTCATTCAGCGGCATGAAGGCGTCCTTACCCTGGATCGTGCCGATGGGCTCGTAAAAATCCCATTTGTGGGCGGCTTTCGCGGCGGGTTTTACGCGCCATACGTGCATCGGGTCCATCACCTGGCCGTTGGCGCGCACCGGCACGTTATCGTGGTAGAAATCGTCCACCGGCATCGCGTGCATTTTCGCCGCGACCGCGTCCGCGTCCACCGTTTTCGCTGCCTGTGCAGCCCGCATCCAGTGCATCGCGGCGGAGTAGTCGGCGGCCTGAACCATCGTCGGCGGCTGCCCCATGCGCTTCGCGAACCGCTCGCTCCATGCCCGGGTTTTCGGCGTCATGTCCCAGTAGAAGGAATTGGTCAGCACCAGGCCCTCGCACACATCCTGCCCCAGCGCGACCACGTCGGTGACGAACATCAGCAGCGTGGCGAGGTTCTGCCCGCCCTTGACGATGCCGAATTCCGCGGCCTGCTTGATGCAATTCTGCAAATCGGCACCCGCATTGGCGAATCCCACCACTTTCGCGCCGGACGCCCTGGCCGCCACCAGCGCGCTGGAAAAATCCGTGGTACCGAGAGGAACTTTCGCATCGCCCACCACCCGGCCGCCGGCTGCTTTGACGAACCTTTCCGTGTTCGCCTGCAACGAATAGCCGAACTGGTAGTCGGCCGTAATGAAAAACCAAGATGTTCCGCCGGCTTTCGTCAGCGCCGTTCCGGTCCCTTTCGCCAGCGAGTACGTATCGGCCCAGAAATGGAACCCGTACGGCGAGCAGAACCGCCCCGTCAGGTCCGTCGCCGACGGACCGTTGCCCAGATAGATCGTCTTCTTCGCCCTGGCGACTTCCTGCACCGCAAGTCCCGACGACGTCGCACCGCCATCCACCAGCACGTTGAAGCCGGCATCGATCCACTCGCGCGCCTTGGCGCTGGAAATGTCGGGTTTGTTCTGGATATCGGCCTGCATGACCTCGATGGGGCGGCCGAGCAGATGGCCGCCGAAATCTTCGACTGCCAGTTCGACGGCGATCCTGGCGCCGGGGCCGCCGACATTGCGATAAGGGCCGGCCACATCGCTCAACAACCCAATCCGAACCGGCGACGATTGTGCCCTGAGCAGCCCCGGCCGGGCCAGGGCGATGGTGGCGGCAAGCGCCGAACGGCGTGTTAGTGTGGTCATTGTCGTTTCCCCGCACGTCTCTTTAACGGCAGCAGAATGCCGGGAAGGTTTGTTGTCAACAGTAGCGTATTATTGTATATGGACAACATGAACATACCAGCCCAAAAACCGCCGCGTATCAGGCAAGTGCCAGCCCTGACCCGCGGGATCGCGATCCTGCGCCTGTTGGGGCGAAGCGATGAACCTTTGGGTGTGCATGCGATCGCCCGTGCCCTGGATCTGGTGCCCAGCACCTGCCTGCATATTCTGCGCGTCCTGGCGGATGAGCACTTGCTGGCGGTCGATCCGTCCACCAAGAAGTATACCGTCGCGGCCGGGCTGGTCGCATTGGCGCAATCCGCGTTGCGCCAGCACACGTTTCCGGCAGTAGTGCAATCCGAACTGGAGGAGCTTGCGCGCATTTACGGTGCGACCTCCATCGGCGTGGAGGCAAGCGGGCTGGAACACATGGTTGTCGTGGCACTCGCCCGGTCCGATTCGCCGCTCCGGGTTCATGTCGATATCGGCAGCCGGTTTCCCGCGCTGATCAGCGCAACGGGGCGCTGTGTCGCCGCCTTCGGCAATTACCCCCGGGAGGAGATCGATGCGCGGTTCGCGACGTTGCGCTGGGATTCACCGCCGACACTGGCCGGTTGGCGCGGCGAGGTGCGGGCGGCGCGCGATGCCGGCTACGCGATGGATGACGGCCAGTATATACGCGGTGTCAGTATCGTGGCGGCCCCGGTGCGGATGCCGAACGGCACGATCAACGCGCTGGTCGTGGTCGGGGTCAGCGAGCAAATGCGCCGCGCCGGGCTGGAACGGATTGGCGAGGATCTGAAAAACCGGGCGGCAAGGGTATCCGCGGCGTTGGGGTGAAATGCTATTTGGCGCGGCTTCCCGCCCCCCAGTTGCGCTCCAGATTGTTGATCAGCGCCGGGCTGAAATGGCATAACGCCTGTTCGCGCGCATAGACGGCGCAGTAGCGCCGGAACGTGTCCAATGGCTCCACACCGACGCGGAAGGCGCGGCGGTTGCCGATCGCCCCGACAGCGCCGGCGCTGGTCAGCATTGCCACGGTGCTGTCGATCGCCGCGTCCATGCCGGCGGCTGGAACGATCTCGTCGCAAATCAAACGGCCCTCGGCGCTGTCGCATTCCAGGCGCCGTTCGGCCTGGATCAACTGGCGGGCGAGACGGTCGCCGGTGAAGCGCGGCAGACGCAGGTTGGCAGCACCCGGGATGATGCCTTCCTTCCGAGCGGGCAGGGTCATGAAGGCGTCGCTGGCGGCCAGGACGTAGTCCATCGTCAGCAGTATCTGGCAGTGGCCGCCGATGGCGAAGCCCTCTACGGCCGCGATCCAGGGTTTTTCGATCCCGAAACCGTTGACGTCGTCGGGCAGCACCTCCGGCGTGGCGACACCGCGCAGATACTTATGCACGAAACCAAGTTCGCGCTGCATGTACCAAAGATACGGTATCGTTCCATGATACAAATGGGTCAGGTTGATGCCCGCGCCGAAGATGCGGCGGCCGGCGTATTTGGGATGTTCCACCGGGTTGCCGCGCAGTACGGCGATATCGGTGCCAGGGTCCAGGATGGCGGTATCGACGCCGATTTCCATGGCATCGATCGTCCCCTGGTCCTCGGCATTCAGGTAGCGCGGATTGCTGCTCAGCAGATGCGCCGCCCGGCCGTGCCGTTCGACACGCACCGGTCCCAGATCGACAAACCCCCGGGCATCGAGAGCGGCCAGCGCGGCGGCGGTTTCGCGGCGCGGCAACAGCATCGCATGGCACAGATGCGTGCCGCAGCGCGGTTCTGCCAGGATGTGGGAAATCAGCAGGCTTTGGTGGATTTCCAGCCCCTGCTTGGCCTTCAACGGCCGCGCTTCCTCCGCGGCGAGTTCGGCCCGGGTCGGCACCAGGCCGGGATAGGCCTCCGCCGCGCACCGAACCAGTTCCTCCAGCCGAACGAAACGGGTCATGCCGTCGGTCAGCGTGTGGTACACTGCCTCAATATTGTCGCGCAGGAAATGGTCGCGGGACGCGCGGTCGGTAAATCGGGCTCGCATGATCAGTCCTTCGGCCGCAGATCGATGACTCGCTTGGCTTTGCCTTGGGACCGTTCCAGCGTCCCCGGTTCCACTACTCTGACCTTGGTTGTCACGCCGGCAAAGACCTTAATCAAATGTTCCGCGCGCGCTTCCAGCTCCCGCAATTCGCCGCTGCCGAGTTTGCCGGCCAGGGCAGGGCGGGTTTCTACCACCACGTCCAGTTCGTCCAGGCTGCCGGGGCGGCGCAGTTCCAGCAGATAATGCGGCGCCAGCCGCGCTT
>JAKBCJ010000124.1 GCA_021807975.1 Pseudomonadota bacterium
CCACGATCCAGAATGCCGGATATTCCCAGCCGCCATTCGGGTTGTTGAAGAAGAAGCCGTTATGCCCATGCACGGTAGCGATGGCGCCGATCAGGACGGGTGTCAGTGCCAGCGCCACGACCCTGGTGTACAGCCCGGCGATCAGCGCCAGTCCGCCGACCACTTCGGCCAGCATGGTCAGATAGGCGACAAAGCCCGGCACGCCGACGCTTTCGAAGAAATGCGCGGTTCCGGCGGGGGTAAAGACGAAGATTTTCAGCCCGGCATGGGCCAGGAAGGCGGCGCCCAGGGTCAGGCGCAGCAAGGTGGCTGCATAGGGGGCCGTGCGTTGGTCGATCATGGATTGGTTCCTTGAAAAGGGCGATAGGCGCAAGATGGGCCAGCCCGGGTCGGCATGCACTTGGCGAAAGGTGTAGAAGCCCTATGCACAACCGTATGGGCCGAGGAACTTTCCATGCTGGACTGGGACGATCTGCGGACGTTTCTAATGATCGCACGCCATCGCACGCTGTCTGGCGCGGCGCGGGCGCTGGGGGTTCAGCAGCCGACGATGGGGCGGCGGCTGGAGGCGCTGGAACAACGGGCCGGTGTTGTGCTGCTGCACAAGACGCCGTCGGGCTACGTCCTGACCGAAGCCGGCGAGGCCGTGCTGGCGAATGTCGAGCGGATCGAGGCGGAAACCGAGGCTGTCGATCGTTTGATCGCCGGCAAGGACCCGCGGCTGGAGGGAACGGTGCGGCTGACAACGCTGGAATCGCTCGCGGCGGAGATTCTGTCCCCGATTATCGCGGCCTTCAGGGCCACCCATCCGGATGTGCAGGTCGAGATCGTGGCCGCGCCCCGGTCGTTGAACCTGACCCGGCGGGAGGCGGATGTCGCGCTGCGGATGGCGGCTTTCACCCAGCCGGACCTGTATGCCCGCAAGGTCGCGGAGGTTGCCTATGACCTTTACGCCGCGCCCGGCTATCTGGAGCGGTTCGGCATGCCCGATTGGACGGCGGGCGGGCAGGGGCACGCCCTGGTCCAGACCGAACCGGATCTGCTGGACACGCCGGAGATGCGTTGGATGCGCGGTCTCGCACCCAATGCGGGGGTTGCCCTGGCGAGCAACAGCCGATTGATCCAACGGGCGGCGGCGCGCGACGGCATGGGAATCGCGTGTCTGGCGCGATATCTGGGGGACGGCGATCCCGGCCTGGTGCGGGTCCCGGTGGCCGAACCGCCGCGGGTGCGCGATTTATGGCTGGGCGTGCATGGCGACATGCGCAACACCCCCCGCATCAAGGCATTCACGGCGGCGCTGCAACTGGGTCTTCGCCAAGCCGCGGGGCGGTTGCGGCCCGAATAGCGGCCGCTATGGGCCAGAATGCCCGATCCTGGCCTGCAACGACGCCTTGAACCGCAGATAAGCCGTTTCGGCATCTTCTGCTGCCTTAGCCAGCGCGGGATCGTCGAAGAAGCGCATCGATCGCAACGTCCCGATCGCCGCACGCAGATCGTCGGCCGGCAACGCGGCGAGGGCGGATCGGGCGGCGGACGCCGCGGTGGCATCGATCAGCGGTTCGGGCTGTTCGAAGGCGAAACGGGCCTCGGTGCCACGCGCCCATTGAACCCTGCACGCGAACACACCGCCGCCATTGAACCGGAGAATGACGAATTCCGGCAACGCGATCACGACATCCGTCCGAACCCTGGCGCCGTGCGGCGAGACATCCAGAATGGTACAATCGACCGCTGCCTGGCCGAAGCAGATTTTCCCCCCCTTGATGACCAAGGTACGGTCTTCATGCCGCCGGCTTTCGTGCGATTGGCCCGCTGCGGCCGGCGGTTGCGGCTGTTCCGTGGCCATTGCCGGATCCTCCTTGCTGGCCCCATCCTGGCAGGCGGCGTCGGGATTAAGACAATTTTGGTTACCAAATGTCAATGCTGGCCGCCGATGGTCCGGGGGTACAGCTAGCGTCCCTCCCGCCGCCACGCCAACAGCATCAGCCCCAGCACCAACGGCAGCGAAAACCAGCCCGGCAGCAGGTCCAGTGCCGCGATACCGGTTACCACATGATCGTGCCGCCGTTGCAACACGACCCTTGAACTGCCCCATGCCACGCTGTCTTCCTCGGTGAGGCGCAGTTCCGGCATGCCGCTTTTCCCCAGCCAGTGAACCCCTCCGCCGGAGTCCCGAGCCAGCGGTCCGACAACGGTGGCGGTAGCCCGCAGGTCCGCCAGTTCGGGTGGATCCGCCGCTCCGGCCGCGGCATAGGCCGACCGTGTTCCCTGCATGACCCGCCAAACCCCGGGAACTGCCGCCTGCCGCACCGCCGATGCCCGTCCCGGGGCATCTTCATGCAGTGCTACGGTTTCCCGCCGGCCGTCCGGATCGGTGACCGTCACATCGCCCGGGGCCCCCGGTTCGGTGGACCGGCGTTCGATTCGCAGCCGCCCATCCGCGACACGGGCCGTCAGCGCGTTTTCCTCCAGTTCCGGTTCTTGCATCAGCCAATGGGCGATCCGGCGCAGCAGCTCCGCTTGCGGGCCGCCGCCCTGGTGGCCGCGCGACCACAGCCAAATCTGGTCCGACAAGAGCAGCGCGGTGCGTCCCTGGCCGACCCGGCCCAGCGCCAGCAGCGGATCGCCATCCGGTGTTTGCAGCAGAATCTGGCCGTCGATGGGCCCCGGTTCGATGTGGCGATACCAAGGACCCCATTGCGGCGGTGCCGTGCCGCTGTTCGCGCCGGGCAAATCCTCGGTCACCGGATGCCGCTGCCCAAGGTCGGTTACCCGGGGCCGGAACTGGCCATCGACGACGGCATCGGTTTGCGCCGGCCCGCCCGGCAGCACCGATCCCAGCGGCGTGGCGGCCAGGCTGGCCGAGCCGGCGAATTCCGGCCCGACGCTCATGAGCAGCGCACCGCCCTGCCGCACCCGGTTGGCGATATTCGCCAGATAGGGCATGGGCAAAAGACCGCGATTTTGGAACCGGTCGAGAATGATCAGGTCGAACTCGCCGATCTTATCGACGAACAATTCGCGCACCGGAAAGGCGATCAGCGCAAGCTCGTTCAGCGGCGTTCGGTCGTCCTTTTCCGGCGGCCGCAGAATGGTGAAGTGAACCAGATCGACCGACGGGTCCGCCTTCAGCAGCCGCCGCCAGGTTCGCTCCCCGGGGTGCGGCTCTCCCGACAGCAGCAGGACCCGCAGCCGGTCCCGTACGCCGGCGATTTCCAGGACCGCCCGGTTATTAAGCTGCGACACCTCCCCCGGCAGCGGACTGGCGGCCATTTCGATGACTGTCGGACCGGCGCGTGCGATCGGTATCTCGATCCGCTGTTCTACCCCGACCGGCACGCTTTCCGTCAGGAACGGCTGTCCGTCGCGGCTAACGGTCAGCGTGGCGGGGCCGTGGTTCCCGCTGACCCCCAGATCGTCGATGGCGAGCCGGATGGTTACCGGTTTACCGACAATGCCGTATCCCGGTGCCTCGATCACCCGAAGCCGCCGGTCGGTCTGCTCTCCGCTGGCGGTCAGCAACAGGTTCAGCGGCACCCCGCCGGGTGCGGTTTTCGGGGTGTCATGCACCTGGCCGTCGGTGATCGCGATCGTCCCGGCGAACCGCGAACGCGGAATGTCAGCCAGCGCCCGGCCGATGGCGTCGAACAGCCGCGTGCCGGCGTCCCCGGCTTCCGGCACGGTGACGGTGCGAAGCTCCAGGTCCGGCATCCGGGCCGCCTGTGCCTGGATCGCCTGCCGCGCCGCCTCTGCCAGACGGGCGCGATCACCAATCCGCATCGACGCTGACTGGTCCACCACCAAAAGCCCGATATCGCGCAATGCGGTACGCGATTCCCGCACCAAACGCGGGCCGGTCAGCCATATCAGCAGCACCGAAAACGCGCCCAGGCGCCACAGGGCGCCCCTGGCGCCGCGCAACAGCCCGAGCCCGACAACCGCCAAGGACGCCGCGCCCAGCAGGACCAGCAGCCAGACCGGCAGCAGCGGGTCGAAGCGGATCGCTGCGATCGCCTGTTCGGGGCGCATCTACTGGCCCAGCCGCTGCAGGATGGCCGGCACATGGACCTGATCGCCCTTATAGTTGCCGGTCAACGCATACATCACGAGGTTCAGGCCGAAACGATAGGCCAGCAGGCGCTGACGCTGCCCGCCGGGCAATACGGCATAAAGGCTGCCGCCGTCGGGACCGATGGCCCACGCCGCCGCCCAGTCATTGCCGCCGATGACCACCGGGCTGACACTGTCGTTCGCCCGGTCCTGGTCGCGCTGAACCCAGACCGTACCGCCGGTGAAGCGGCCGGGAAAATCCGACAGCAGATAGAACGCCCGTGCCAGCACAAGGTCGCTGGTCAACGGGGCCAGCGGCGGTATGTTCAGCGTTCGGCCCAGGCGTTGCAGCGCGTTCCGGGTGCCCGGGGCAAAGCCGGCGCCCGATCCGGACCCGCGCGTGTCGATCAGCACGATGCCGCCGTGGTTCATGTAGCCGTTCAATGCGGCGGCCCGGGCCGCCGTCAGGTCAGGGGCGTCGGCGGTGATCGGCCAGTACAGCAGAGGATAGAGACTGAGGTCGGTTTCGCCCGGCGTCACTGCGTCCGGCTCGAACAGCGTGGCGGCGGTGCGGCGGTTGACGAATTCCGACAGGCCCTCCAGCCCGGCTTTGGCGATACTGTCCACGGTACTGTCGCCGGATACGATATATCCCAGCCTTGTATCGGTCGCCGGGCTCGAACTCGCTTCAAGGGCTCGGGCGGCGGTGGTTGTCAGCAGCAGCAGCCCGGCCGCCGCCGCAACCCGGGGCCATAACATCCCGCGCAGCTTCAGGGACAGAACCATGTCCGCACACAGCAGCGCGATGGCGAGCGCCAGCAGCGGCGGCCCCAGCGCCCGTTCCCGCGACGAACCGCGCGAGGTTTCCAATGTCGCGCCGGCAACCGGCGGGGCGGCGCGGGGTTCGGCGATTTGCGTGGCCAGGTTCAACACCTGGCGGCCGTTTTCAGGCCCGTACAAGCCCGGCGGATGACGCGGCGAGACCGGCGTGGAGGCGACTGTGTCGGCCCGCAAACCAACAGCGGCGGGTGGCGGCTGGCCCAGCGTTCCGAAGCCATCCATCGTCTCTGCCGGGGCGAGCATGCTTGAGCCGGGGGGGCTTGCCACCCCAACCGACAGATCGACCAGCCGGCGCAGCATGTCGACGAACAGACCCGACAGCGGCAGGCTGGACCAGTCGGCATTGGCGGTGACGTGGAACAATACCACCCGGCCGGCGCCCTCCGGCATCTCGGTGACCAGCGGGGTGCCGTCCCGCAGCGCCGCCGCGGTTCGCGACGCCAGATCGGCCCCGGGTTCCGCCAGGACCTGGCGGCTGACCTTGACCTCCGCGGGCACCGCAAGGCCGGCGAATGGCGACCCGGAGGGGAATGGGGCCAGTCCGACCGGCTTGCTCCATGACATCGCGCCGCCAAGCTGGCGGTCGCCGGCCAGCAGTTTCACCGGCAGCATCGTATCGGTGTTGTTGGCCGCGGCTTCGGCGGTTCGCGGGCCGGCAAACCGGATCAACAGCCCGCCCTTGCGAACCCACGCGTCCAGCGCGTCGCGTTCGGGGCCGGCCGGCAGCGGCCGGTCGGCCAGGATCAGTACCGAAATATCGCGCTTCAGCAGCGTGGCCGTATCGCCTTCCCGCAGTTCGGTGAACGGTTGCAGCGCCCGTTTCAGGAAGTAGATCGACCCGGTGAACGGGGTGTCGGCGGTCGAAAGATCGCCCGACAACAGCCCGACGGGCCGCCGCCGCCACCGTTCGTCCAGCAATACGGTGGACCCGGCGCCGGGCGGGCCGTCCAGCACCAGCCGCGTCAGCCGGTTGCGCAGTTCCGGGGGCAGCAGGATCGGTCCGGAGGCTTCGGCGGCACCCGCCGGGATGGCGATTTCGGTTCGCGCCAGCGTCCGTCCGTCGCCGCTTTGGGCCAGTACGCCGACATGCGCCGGCGCTGCTTGGGGCACCATGGCGACCCGCGCGATCAGCCGGTCTGCCTCGCTGACCGGCGGCAGCAGAAGCGTCGCGGAGGCGATGTCGCAGAATACCTCGGTCACCGGCCCCAGCGCGCGCAGGGCGCTGGCGAAACGGTCGAAGCCGTCGCCATCGGTCAACCCGTCCGGGACATAGATCGCGGAAGCGCCCTGGCGATCGTGCCAGCCAGCAATCGCCGCGGCCGAAGCGTCCCGGTCAGAGGGCCAGGGCAGCGGCTGCAACGCCGCGAGCCGAACCCGAAGATCGGCAGCCGGCATGGTGGCCGATACCGCGATCGGGGCGCCGCTGTCCTCCTGCGCCGTCAGCAGCAGCGCGGCCTTGCGGTTGGCCCGCTCCACGCGGTCCAGCAACGCACCGGCGGCGTCTTTGCGGCGCGCCCAGCCGTTCGCCGCCGCCCAGCCATTATCCAGCACCAGCAGCACCGGCCCCTTGCCCGGCAGCGCGGTCCCGGCGTCGAGTACCGGCCGGGCCAGTGCCACGATCGCCAGGGCGGCGGTCAGCAGACGCAGTGCCATGAGCCACCACGGGGTGCGCGCCGGGGTTTCCTCGGTCGCGTTCAGGCCCAACAGGAAGCGGATCGCGGGGAAATTTTCCGACTTTGGGGCAGGGGGGGTGACCCGCAGTAGCCACCACACCAGCGGCAGGACCGCCAGCCCGGCCAGTACCCAGGGTGCGACGAAAATCATCGCGCCGTCAGTGCCTGATACAGGGTCAGCAACGCCGTCTCCGGCGGATGATCGGTCCGGTGAACGCCGAACCCGAATCCGGCCGCCGAACAGATCGCGGCGATACTGTCCTGGTGGGCCTTGAGGCGTTGAGCATAGGCCGATCGAACCGATTCCACCCGCGGGATCATGGCCTCGCGCTCGCTTTCCAGGCCGCGGAAGCGGACACGGCCGCTATAGGGCAGCTCCGTTTCGGCCGGGTCCAGGATTTGCAGCAGATATCCCGTCACCGGCACGGCCGCGAACCCGGCGATCAGCGCCTGGATATCGTTGAGCGGCATCAGGAAATCGCTGAACAGCACCGCCGTCCCATGCCGGGGCAGTCCGGCGCTGCCGGGCAGCCCGTCGGCGGCGACTCCGCTGTCCAGGACGGCCGCCAGCCGCTCCAGTCCCGACCGGTTGGTGACCGGGCGGGCGTCCGGCTGCATCATGATTACTCTTTCGCCGCTGCGAAGCAGCAGCGAAGCCAGAGACAGCAACAGCAGGTTCGCCCGGTCCCGCTTTTCGGCCGCGGCCGCGCGCGAGCGCCAGCGCATCGAGGCGGAGGCGTCGCGCCACAAACAAACGGTCTGCGCCGCCTCCCATTCGGTTTCGCGGATGAACCAGCCGTCGGGCGCCTCGCGGCCGGATTTCGCCGACTGCCGCCAGTCGATCCGGGACAGCGGATCGCCCGGCACGAAGCGGCGGAACTGCCAGAAACTGTCCCCCTGACCGACGCGCCGGCGTCCATGTACCCCTTGCGCCACGGTGGACGCGACACGGCTGGCCGCTACCAGCAACGGCGGAAGCCGGGCGCCGAGAGCTTCGGCGGCCAAGGTGCCGGCGGGGCTATGGGTCATGGATGCCCAACCGCCGCCGGTCCGCCATGGCAGGCGGTGCCGGGGTGGTACCCGTTTGGCGCGGCCCTAACCAATCTTGCCTACCATTCGGTCGATCACGTCCGCCAGTACCGCCCCGTCCGCCCGGGCGGCGAAATTCAGCGCCATTCTGTGCCGCAGCACAGGCCGGGCGAGCGCGGCGACATCGTCGATGCTGGGCGAGAGGCGGCCGTCCATCAAGGCCCGGGCGCGCGCCGCCAGCATCAGTGCCTGCGCCGCACGCGGCCCCGGACCCCAGGCGACCTGCCGCCGGACGATCTCATCGCCGGGGGTTTCCGGACGGCAGCCGCGCACCAGGGACAGGATGGCTTCCACCACGGTGTCCCCCAACGGCAGCCGCCGCACCAGCGCCTGCGCGGTCATCAGGTCCTGCGCCGACAGCGCCTGTGCCGGCTTTTCGTCGTAAGCCCCCGTCGTTGCCAGCAGCATGGCCCGTTCGGCGTCGCGATCGGGATAGGTGACGTCGATTTCCATTAGAAAGCGGTCGAGCTGGGCCTCCGGCAGGGGATAGGTTCCTTCCTGCTCCAACGGGTTTTGCGTCGCCAGGACGTGGAACGGGGCCGGCAGCGGATATTCGACGCCGCCGATGGCCACCCGCTGTTCCTGCATGGCTTGCAGCAGCGCCGACTGGGTGCGCGGGCTTGCCCGGTTGATCTCGTCGGCCATCAGCAACTGGCAGAACACCGGGCCCGGGACGAAGCGGAATGCCCGCTTGCCCTCGGCCTCGTCCAGCACCTCGCTGCCCACGATATCGGCCGGCATCAGGTCCGGGGTGAACTGGATGCGTTTCGCCGCCAGCCCCATGACCACGCCCAGCGTTTCCACCAGCCGGCTTTTGCCAAGCCCCGGCGCGCCGACCAGCAGGACATGCCCGCCAGACAGCAAAGTGACCAATGTCTGATCGATCACGTCGTCCTGCCCGAAAATCACCCGTCGGATCGCGGCGCGCGCGCGGGCGATCCGGGCACCGGCCGTGTCGATGGCAGTCAGAACCTTTGCCGGATCGTCGTCGATCGGCGCCACTCGGTCTGGATTCATCTGTGTCGTACCAGCCATACCGCCCGACATACGGGTATCACCCTTCGCGTTTGCGTCCATGCCATCATATAGGCTCTTTCACGGACGGGGGGATGCTACCTATATCCCGCCTCTGTAAGGAAGTATTGCTTCCGATGGAGATGGGTCGATGGAGATATGGTCGTGAACGGGGGCCGCTGGTGAACGGGACAGGTGCGCCCAACGATATGGCCATGCAGGCCGCGCCGTCGGCGGACGCCGTGCTCGCCGGCTGCACCGCCCGAGTTACGCAGACCCGGCCCGTGCGCTTCCCCGCCGAATGCGGCGACCTGCCGTTCATCATCAAGCGCGACGGCACCTGGCTGTATCGCGGCAGCCCAATCAACCGCAAGGAACTGGTTTGCCTGTTTTCCAGCGTGTTGCGCCGCGAGGAGGACGGAAGCTGGTGGCTGCAGACCCCAGCCGAACGCGGCCGGATCGAGGTTGAGGACGTTCCGTTCGTCGCGGTCGAACTCGATTGGACCGGCGACGGACGCCATCAGACGCTGTCTTTCCGCACGAACATCGATGAGGTGGTGACGGCCGGTCCCGACCATCCCATTCGCGTTGCGCACGACATCCTGACCTGCGAGCCGACGCCCTATATCCTTGTTCGCCCCGGTGCGGGCCATCTGCCGGTCGAGGCCCGGATCAACCGCGCAACCTATTACGAACTGGTCGCCCTGGCGGTGCCCGAATGGGTCGGCGGCAAGCGCATGCTGGGCGTCTGGAGCCGGGGCCAGTTCTTTCCGCTGGGCGAGTTGCCGCCCAACGAGGCGTGACGCCCGCCGCACTGCGGTTACGGTTGGCCAGTATCGCCGCCAGGCCGCCCAACGCCGACCCGGTTTTAGGCGACGAAATCGTGTCGGGCTTGAGCAAGACGCCCGTTCCGGCCGCCGTGCTGGTGCCGGTCGTCCTCGGCGGCGAACCCGGGATATTGCTGACCAAGCGCACGTCGCATCTCAGCGCCCATGCCGGCCAGGTCAGTTTTCCCGGCGGACGGATCGACCCGGAGGATAGCGGCCCGGAAGCTGCCGCGCTGCGGGAGGCGCACGAGGAAATCGGCCTGCCGCCGTCATCGGTGGAGGTTCTGGGGCGCCTGACCGACCACATCACCGGCACCGGCTATCGCATCACCCCTATCCTGTCGGTGATTCCGCCCGCGCTGACCTATGCGTTGTCGGCGTATGAGGTGGAATCGATTTTCGAACTGCCGATGCGCGTGCTGCTGGACCCTGACGCGCCCCGGCGTCAGCGCCAGCATGTGAAGGGCGTCTGGCGGGAATACTGGGTTTGGCCGCATCCCGATCATTTCATCTGGGGCGCCACCGCCGCTATTTTGGTACAACTGGCGAAACGGCTGAGGGAGCATACCGTCTGATGCGTAAAGTTCTTCTTGCCCTTGTGCTGGGTCTGACTGCCGCGCCGGCCTTCGCGCAAACGCGGATCGATTCCATCAACACGAACTTCCGCTGGCTGGGGCCGGACGACAAAATCATCGTTGAACGCTACGACGATCCACGCGTCGGCAACGTCTCCTGCTACCTGTCCCGTGCCGAAACCGGCGGGATCAAGGGCGGGCTGGGCTTCGCGGAGGATCCCAGCAGGTTTTCGATCGCGTGCCGGGCCGTGGGGCCGGTGACGATGCCGGCGTCGCTGCCGAAGACCGAGGTCATCGGATTTTCTCAGGCGTCGCTGTTCTTTAAGACGTTCCGGATTCATCGTTCGCTGGACGCGGAAAAGCATGTGCTGATTTACACGGTGGTCAGCACCAAGCTGATTAACGGCTCCCCGTTCAACAGCATCAGCGTTGTGCCGACGGATGTGCGATAAGGTTGGGCGTGCGATAAGGTAAGGCGCCCCCGGTTCGGCGGGGCGCGGGATACAGGCAAGTGACTACCATCACCAAGGGCGTCGCGGTCATCGAGGCCGCGCTGGTAAACATCCCGTTCAGCCCCGGCGTTTACCGGATGCTGGATGCCAACGGCGATGCGCTGTACGTCGGCAAGGCGCGCAATCTGAAGCGGCGGGTGACCTCCTACACTCAAATCGGGCGCCTGCCGGAACGGCTTCGCCGCATGGTGTCCGAAACCGTGTCGATGGAGACGGTCACCACCCACACGGAAGCCGAAGCGCTTCTGCTGGAAGCCAACCTTATCAAGCGGCTGAAGCCGCGCTTCAACATCGTGCTGCGGGACGACAAATCCTATCCGTGGCTGATGTTGACCGAGGACCACCCGTTCCCG
>JAKBCJ010000125.1 GCA_021807975.1 Pseudomonadota bacterium
GCGGGCTGTTCTGCCTCGACGGATTCCGCCGCTCGCCGGAGATGGATGCGGGCACGGCGTTCGAGGTCGGGTATATGCGGGCACTGCGCAAGCCGATCGCGGGCTGGACGCGCGATGGACGGCCGTATCCGGCCAAGGTGGCCGCCCATTTCGCGGCGGGCGGGCTGAACCTGACGCCGTCCGCTCCGGGCGCCGCGGGCGGGACCTCCGGCACGCTGCGGGATCCGGACGGAATGCTGGTGCATTCCGAGGGCTGTTTGCAGAACGCGATGATCGACCTGGGCATCGCCACGTCCGGCGGCGCGGTGTTCGCGGATCTGGACTGGGAGAGCGCGTTCAGCGCCGCGGCCCGCCACCTGCGGGGGCGGTTCGCGGCCTGAGGCAGCGGTTCAGCCGCGCGCGGCCGGTGTCCAGCAGTGCGCGCCGGCTTGCCGCAGCCGGGCACAGAACGCGCTGGCGTCGCCGTAGCTGTCGAACCGGCCGGTGCGCAGGCGCCAGTAGGTGCGGTTGTTCACCTGTGCCGGGCGCACATCGGGCGCCATGTTGGCGAACAGGTCCGGCAGTTCGACGCGGAACCGATCCCACTCCGCCCGGGCGCGAGCGGGGGAATCCAGTGCGGCGATCTGGACGTAATAGGTGTTCAGGACAGGCCGCGGCGTCAGGATGGCGGACGGCGGTTCGGCCAGTGCCGCGGATGGGGCGGATGGGGCGGATGGGGCGGATGGGGCGGATGCGGAGGCCAGCGGGGCCGGGCTGGATCGCGGCGCAACGCCGGCCCGCGCCGTCTGAAGGTCTTGCGGCGGCCCCTGCACCAAATCCGGAAGGTCGATCCGAGCGATGGCGCCCACCAGTCCGGGGGCCGGAGCGGCAGGGATTGCCGCGGGCGGCGCGGCGGCGATCTTGGTCAACGGCGGATCGCGCCGATCCATCCTGAACACGATAGGGCGTTGCGGTTCGGCGGGGACCTCCGCCGGCGGCGCAACCGCCTGCCGGAGCGGCACCGCGTTCATGCCCAACCGCGACAGGCCCAGCGACATATCCAGGTTTGTTCTGGCACCGGTATCGTTCGGCTCCAGCGCCAAGGCCTGACGATAGGCCTGCTGGGCATCCTGGTGCCGTCCTTGCAGATCACGGGCGATGCCAAGATCGTTCAGTGCCGGTCCATTGGCCGGTTCGCGGTCCAGCACCGCCAGGAACGCCGCCTCCGCCCCCGCCGGGTCCGAACGCAGCAGGGTTCGCCCCAGGCCCAACCGGGCGGCGGTGTCAGCGGGATCGAGCCGCAGAAGCTGGCGATAGGCCGCTTCGGACTCGGCCGAGGCGTTCAGGGCATACAAAGCCGAGGCGCGCGCGCGCAATGCGGCAACCGATCCGGGATGCTGTTCCAGGTCCAGGTCGGCCAGCCGCAACGCCAGGTCGGGCGCGCCGGACGCCATCGCCACATCGGCCACCCTAAGCGGGCCGCCCGCTGCCTCCACCCGGGGCGGCGGCGTCAGGCCGCATCCCGCCAGACCCAGCGCCGACAGGGCAAACGCCAGCGTTCGCAGGGCCAGCTTCTTATGGTGTTCCATCCGTCATATCCAATCGCGAACTGGCCAAAGCGTATCTATACAACCTCGAATCAGTGGCTTGTCCGCACCTGAACGATCCTCCATCATCGTAGCACACAATTATAGGAGCGTAACAGAGTGATCTTGTTGCAGGTGGTTGTCAGCGGCCTGCTGATGGGTGCTGTGTATGCTCTGTTCTCCTCCGGCCTGACCCTGATCTGGGGTATGATGAACGTGGTGAATTTCGCCCATGGCGATTTTGTCATGCTGGCGATGTACGCTGCGTTTTTTGCCTTCAGCCTGCTGCATCTGGGGCCGGTGTTCTTCATTCCCGGCGCGGCGGCTCTGCTGTTTGTGCTGGGCGTGGCGGTCTATCTGGGTTTGATGCGCCACGTCTCCCGGGGGCCGATGCTGGCGCAAATCCTGGGCACGTTCGGTCTGGCGCTGGTGCTGCGGTATGCCGCGTTCTGGGCGTTCACCGCCAACTTCGTCTCCTTGCCCGACAATCTGGTGGCAGGCACCTTCGACATTCATGGCCTGCGGATCGAGGCGTCCCGCCTGCTGGCAGGTGTATTGGCATTGGTCATTACGATCGGCATGCATCTCGTCCTGACGCGGACCGCACTGGGCAGCCGGCTGCTGGCGGTGGCGGAAGACCGCGACGCCGCGATGCTGATGGGCATCCGACCGGACCGGATGCAGGCCATCGCCTGGGGCATCGGCGCGGCCTCGACCGGCGTGGCCGGGGCGCTGATCGCGCTGTTCTTCTACATCTCCCCCACGGTCGGGGAGTCGCTGTCGCTGATCGCGTTCGTTGTCGTCTGTCTGGGCGGGTTCGGCAGCGTGCCGGGGGCGTTGATCGCGGGGCTGGCGATCGGCGTGATCGAGGCTTTGTCGGCCTATCTGATCGGTGCCGTGTATCAGGATGTTTTGGTCTATGCGCTGTTCCTGGGTGTTTTGTGGGTCCGCCCGCAAGGCCTGATGGGGACGAATTGAGCCATGAAGCACTGGCCGCTGGCCGTTATCGGCTTCCTGTTCATCGCCGCGTGGCCGCTGATGGTGCAGGATGTGTTCCTGCAACGCGTTGGCGCCTTGGTGCTGCTGGCGGCGATCTCCGCGTCCGCCTGGAACCTGCTGGGGGGCTATGCCGGGCAGGTTTCGGTGGGGCATGCGGTGTATTTCGGGGCGGGGGCCTATGCCTCCCTGGCAGTTTATACCCAAGTCGGCTGGCCGCCGATCGCCGGGGCGCCGATCGGGGTGCTGGTTTCGATGGGCATTTCCGCCCTGGTCGGCACGCCGACGTTCCGGCTGCGGGGGCATTATTTCTCCATGGCCACCATCGCGGCGGCGGAACTGTTCCACATCCTGGCGGCGAACTGGCCCCTGCTGGGGGCGGCGGTCGGGCTGATGGGGCCACCGGTGCCGCGCGGGTTCTGGGATCTGTCGTTCATCAGCCCGGTTCCGTACCATTACCTGTTCCTAGGCGTGCTGACCGTGCTGCTGGCGCTGACCTGGCAGATGCAGCGCAGCCGGATGGGCTTTTACCTGGCGGCCATCCGCGGGGGCGACCGGGCGGCTCGGAGCCTCGGGGTGCCGGTGCTGCGATACAAGCTGTATGCGCTGTTGCTGTCGGCCGGGTTCACCTCTCTCGCCGGGTCGCTGTATGCGGTGATGGTGGGGTTTATCGATCCGGACAGCGCCCTGGGTATCGTCATCTCTGTCAAGCTGGTGATTATCGCGGCGTTGGGCGGGGCGGGCACGCTGTTCGGGCCGCTGATCGGGGCGATAATCCTGATCCCGCTGGAGGAGACGACCAACGCCATGTTCGGCGGCGGCGGCACCGGCCTTACCTTCATCGTCTATGGCGCGATCATCGTGCTGGTCGCCCGCTTCCAGCCGGGCGGTGTGGCGGCGTTCTGGGACAAGATCACCACGCGGAGGGTGCGCCATGTTCCTTGAGGCACGCGACATCGTCAAAGCGTTCGGCGCCTTCAAGGCGGTGGACGGCGCCGAACTGGACGTGAACGAGGGCGAAATCATCGGCCTGATCGGGCCGAACGGGGCGGGCAAGAGCACGTTCTTCAACTGCCTGTCGGGCGATGCGGAACCGACCTCTGGCACCATTCGGTTCCTGGGCAAGGAGGTGACGGCATTGTCGCCGGAAGCCCATGCGCGTTTGGGCATGGCGCGGACGTTCCAGGTGCCGGTGACGTTCGAAGATATGACCGTGCTGCAGAACGTCATGGTGGGCGCGTTTCTGCGACACCCGTACCGGGCCGGGGCGATGCGCAAGGCGGAGGAGATCCTGGAGTTCACCGGGTTGGCGGATCTGGCGGGCTCCCCGGCTAAGTCGCTGGGAACGCCGGGGCGCAAGCGGCTGGAGATTGCCCGGGCGCTGGCGACGGAACCCCGGCTGCTGCTGCTGGATGAGGCTTTGGCGGGACTGACCCCGGCCGAGGTGCGGCTGGCGATCGAGCTGGTGCGGCGGATCAAGGGGCTGGGGATTACCATCGTAATCGTAGAACACATCATGGAGGTCATCCTGTCGCTGGCCGAACGGGCGGTGGTGTTTCACCAGGGGAAGGTGATCGCTTCGGGGGTGCCGCGGGCTGTGGTGGACGATCCGGCGGTGGTGGCGGCTTATCTGGGGCATCATATGAAGCGGGTGCGGATGTGACCGATTTGCTCACCGTTTCCGGGCTTCAGGTTCGCTATGGCGATCTGGTCGGGGTTTCCGATGTCTCTTTGAACGTTCCGGCCGGGTCGGTAGTAGCGCTTCTGGGGTCCAACGGCGCGGGGAAAACCACGACGCTGAATGCGATCGCCGGGCTGGTGCCGCCGGCTGGCGGCAGCGTGATGTGGCAGGGGCAGGCGATTACCGGGCAGCCGGCGTTCGCGATTGTCGCCCGCGGGCTGGCGCTGGCACCGGAAGGCTGGCGGCTGTTCGTGCAGCAGACGGTGGAGCAGAACCTGCGGCTGGGGGCGACGGTGCTGGCGGACAAGACCCGGGTCCCTGCCCTGCTGGACCGGGTGTTCGGGCTGTTCCCCCGGCTGGCGGAGCGGCGCAAGCAGCGGGCCGGTACGCTGTCGGGCGGGGAGCGGCAAATGCTGGCGACCGGGCGGGCGCTGATGAGCGACCCCGTGCTGCTGATGCTGGACGAACCGAGCCTGGGGCTGGCTCCGGCGGTTGTTGAGTCGATGTATGAGACTTTGGCGCGGCTGCGGCGGGAGGGGTTGACCCTGCTGCTGGCGGAACAGGCTGTCGAACTGGCGCTGGAGGTCTCGGATTACGCCTATGTCCTGCAAACGGGCCGGACTGTGCTGGAGGGACCGGCCGCTCGGTTGGCCGACGATAAGGATGTGCAGCGGATTTACCTGGGATTGGAGACGGAGGGGATTTAGGCCGCAGGATGGATCGGATTCGTCTCAAAGACTTGAAAATGGATATTTCGTCTCTTTTTCAATCTAGTTTTCGTCTTTTTGTGGGTGGTCGGGGTTTTGGCAGTTGACGAGTATTTGGGAATTATTGCCCATATTCCAGAATTCGTCAAGTACTAACCTGGAGGCGGCTGCTGGCCGCGCCGAATTGTATTGTATGCGGGCGCGGCATATTAACACGAATATTAAGGGCTGCCGGGCTACCCTTTTGATTTTTATTAGCGCCATAATCCAATCTGGGATGGCGGATTTAACGGTTCCCGCCGCATCTCTGTGGTGAAGGAGTCCAGCGATGAAGATAACGCCCGTAATATTTGGTTTGACCGCGCTGCTGGCCGCGACGCCGGCATTGGCACAGCCAGCGGCCGCCACTGGTTCGCGGACAACGGCGGCGCCGGGTTCGGGACAGACGATGACGGCACCGGACACAAAGGCGTTTGCCCCCCTGGCCAATCAGCAGCCTCGGCCGGTTTTCACGATTTTCAATATGCCCGTTGTGGTTTGGGCGCCCGTCCAGCCGCACTATTCGTCGCGGTCGAACTTGGACGCGGCGGCGAATCCGACTTGGCTGAATGGACTAAATCCGATGTAGCCAAGCTCGCGGAACGCATCGGCGTTGGCAAGGCGGCGGTTTACGATGCGGGGGATGCGGGTCAGTGGGATGGCCGGCGGAATTGCTGGCGCGGTTTGCCGTGTGCCCGGATGACCGGGTCGTGCGGCTGGCCAACGGCATGGGTGGCGGCGATGGTCACGGACTTGAAGTCGCCACAGCATATTGGACCCGCCAGTGGGCCTTTGTTGACCCGCATGTCGAGGCGGTGAGCTTCACCGAGGCCGCCGATGGTTCGATGGTCACGCAGGTCCGGCCGTCGATCCGCGATCCCGACGGCAAGCCTTTGCGGGATCAGGGGTATGGGCTGAAGGACAACACCGTAACGCACGTCTTTCGCCTTCAGAATAGGAAGGCTGCTCGGTTCGCCATCCGGGACGTTTCCATAGCCCATGGCTGGAGGGTGAGCGGGTCGCGCATTGGGAAGGCGCGGATTAGGACGCCTCGTTTGCCGCGTGGGACTGCTTGCAAGATTTCATCCAGGAGCCAGAAGGAGGTTCCCGGTGACATTGGTCTGGATGCTCCTGCTGGTTATGGTCCTGATGTGGGCAGGCGCTGGCTGGCTCACCGACACCCTGCGACGGGATCAACCGTGACTTCTCCACCCGACGAGCAGCGAGCAGGACGCGCGGTCATGGCTTGTTGGCAAGGTTCCCGGCCTGCGGCGCGGCTCGCCAACTGTTTCGCTTGGCACGTCGTCAAGGATCGCGACCAGCGAGCGGTGGCGGCATGTGCCGCGCGCCGAGGTCCGTGGTCCGTTCAGCGGAGATTACCGTTCATGCCGCACTATGCCGTTGGGGCGGGGTACGTCCGCGGCAGCATACTCGCCGGCATGAAGCGGCCTCCGCCGGCAACACGGCGGCGGCGTGATCTGGCCAATCCATGGTCCGGATATCAAGTCCTCACTTGCACCATCACCTGGCGTCCCAGCGCAAAGGGCGCGGATCGTTCGGTTTCGCTGCGCGTCACCGCCGCCCTGACCTGGAGAATATCCTTGCGGCTGACCAAACCGACCAGTCTCCCGGTTTCAGGATCGACCACCGGAATGCGGCCCTGACCGCTCTGCAGCATGACATCGACCACGTGGCTGACGACATCGTTCGGGTGGACCACCGCCAGCGAGGCATCGGACACGCGATCTTCGAGCATTTCGGTGTCATGCCCGCCCTCCATCCGCCAAAGCAAGGCATCGGCGCGCGTCACCAAACCCACCGGCCGGCGCGAGCGGTCCACCACCGGATAGACACGATGGCGCCCCTTCCCCAATGTTGCAACGGCCTCGGCAACAGAAGAACCGGAGTCCAGAACGTCCACATCGCGCACCATGACCTCTGACACGCGCGTAAGCTGATAGGGATCGACGCTGTATTCGCGTGAGATATGCTGCCCGCGGCGGGCGATTTTTTCCGTCAGGATAGATCGGCGCATGATCAGGACGGTCACCGCGAATGCCGCGACCGATGCCACCAGCAACGGCACCAGCATGCGGAAGTCACCGGTGAGTTCGATCGCAAACATGGTGCCGGTCAGTGGCGCCCGCATGGTGCCCCCCAACATCGCGGCCATCCCAAGCAGCGCCCAGAATCCGGGGTCGCCGGGCATCATAAGCCCAAACAGCCATCCGGCGGCGCCGCCCAGGATCAGCAACGGGGCCAGCACGCCGCCGGAGGTTCCCGACGACAGTGCAACGAGCCAGATTGCCGCCTTCACCAGCAGGATCGTCAGCACGGCGTGGACAAGGAGGTGGCCGCTCAACAGATCCGCGATGACATCGTAGCCGACGCCCAACGCGCGCGGTTCGATCAGTCCGCCCAGGCCAACGACGACGCCGCCAATCGCCGGCCACCACATCCAGTGGACGGGAAGGTGTTCAAATGTGTCCTCGATCCCATACAGCAGTTTGGTCAGCACGCTGGACAGCAGGCCGACGACGATACCGATCGCCACGCAGCCCCCAATGCCCCACCAGGGCAGCGATGGCACGTTGGAAAAGGGAAACAGCGGGCCGCTGCCAAACAGCATGGGCCGCCAGCAGATCGCCGTGACGGCGGCAACGACCACAGGGATGAAGCTGCGCGGGCGCCATTCGAAAAGCAGCAATTCCACCGCCAGCAGAACGGCGGCGACCGGAGTGCCGAAAATTCCGGTCATACCGGCGGCGGCGCCCGCTACCAGAAGGGTTTTCCGCTCCGCCGCGCTGAGGTGGAAGAACTGCGCGAACAAGGAGCCGATGGCGCCGCCGGTCATGATGATCGGGCCTTCAGCGCCGAACGGGCCGCCCGTACCGATCGAGATCGCCGACGACAGCGGCTTCAAAACAGCCACCTTGACGGACATGCGGCTGCCGCCGATCAAGATTGCCTCGATCGCTTCAGGGATACCGTGGCCGCGAATCTTCTCGGAACCGAACCTGGCCATGCAGCCGATGACGAGGCCGCCCAGAATGGGGGCCGCGACCATCCACGGCGTCCGTGCCGCACTGGCCATGATGGCCGGCACGGTGGAGAACGCGCCAAACCACACGACGTTGGTGACGAGCGCGATCAACTTGACCAGCACCAAGGCCGCGAACGCGCCACCGGAGCCAACAATCAGTGCCATGCCGGCCAGCACCAGCAGACGGGGATCGGAGGTAAAGTCGGCCAGATGGCGAACCCGCTCCTTCGACCCCGGGCCTGCGCCACCCGGGGTATTGTTTGTTGTCGTGCGACCGGCCATTGGCCCCTCTATAAACAGATGCCGGCCCATATATATCGTGATACGACATACTTCAAGAAGCGACGGGTGCATGGTGATGGATTCAGGATCGGGGCGGGATACCGGGCTCCAGCCGTCGCAGTATGCGGCGATCGCGGCGTTCCGGTTGGAACTGCGCCGCTTCCTCGCGTTCAGCGAAGCCGCTGCGACGGCGGCGGGTTTACCGCCGCAGCAGCATCAGGCGCTGCTGGCGATCGCGGGCCACACCGGGCCGGAACCGCCGGGCGTCGGCACCATCGCGGAGCAGTTGCTCATCGCGCCCAACAGCGCGGCGGAGCTGGTACTGAGGATGGTCGGTGCTTCGCTGCTGACGAAAACGCCCTCGCGTCACGACCGCCGGCGGGTGGAGCTTGCGCTGACCGAACGGGCGGCAGTGCTGTTGCACCAACTGACCGCGGCGCATCTGAATGAACTGGCAAACCTGGAACCGGCATTACGGCGCGCGCTGGAACGGCTGGAGCGGCCGGGGACCGCCGATCCCGCGGGCAGTGCCTGAGGGAACGATACTCATCCAGGGGAACGCGCGAGGCTGGGGCCGGCTAGTAAACGGCGTTGCCACGGATTTGCGTGCGCCGCATGATCCGGCGAAACGGGCCGGCATCGTGTATGGCCAGGTGCTTGGTGCAGCGGTTGTCCCAAAACGCCACGGACCCGTTCGCCCACCGGAAGCGGCAGGTGAACTCCGGCCGGTGTCCGTGTTCCAGCAGAAAATCCAGCAGCGGCTTGCTTTCCGCCTCGGTCCAGCCTTCGAACCCGACGGTGTAGGATCGGTTGACGAACAGCAGTTTCCGGCCGGTTTCCGGATGGGTGCGGACGACGGGATGAACGGAGATCGTTTCGCGCCAGTCGGCATCCTCCCGCACTTTGGTGGACCGGTGCGCGTTCATCGCGGCTTGCGGACCGGCGACCATGCGGTCGGAGTGTACGGCGCGCAGGGATTCAACAGTGCGCTTCAAGCCATCGGACAGGCTGTCGTAGGCCAGGTACTGGTTGGCAAACAGCGTATCCCCGCCATAGGGGGGCACCTCGATGGCATAAAGGATCGCACCCATCGGCGGTTCGGCTACCATCGTCGTGTCGGTATGCCAGTCCTCGCCGACGATCTTCCTGTCGCCGGGGAGGCGCTTGATATCGAGGACCTGCGGATCGGCGCTGACGCCGTTGTAGTTGGGGTGGATGAATATCTCCCCGAAGCGGCGGGTGAAGGCTTTGTGCCGGTCCACATCCAAGGATTGGCCGCGAAAGAAGATCACGCCGTAGTCCAGAAGCGCCTGCCGGATGGCGGCGATCGTGGTGTCGTCCTGGTCTTCCGCGATATCGACGCCGCCGATTTCCGCACCCAGTGCGCCGGCGATGGGCAGGACCTCTATGGTGGTATTTTTCATGGGCCGCCTCCTTGTTGAAGCGACGTTGACGGCGTCCGTCTGGCGGGTCAAGGCCGGGGCGAGGCAGCGACCGGCGCCGGATATGATCCGCTGCCGCGGGCCGTGAGCCGGTACCGATGGCGCCGTTGGTACCGACCGCGGTGCTGTTCGTGCGGCGAGTTGCCGGGTGCGGGTGCGGCACCGGCGGTGGCCGGAGGGATCAACAGTTCGCGATAATATTGACCCGGCAACGAGACTTTCACCATCTTTCAGCCGTTCTCCCGAACGGTATGGGCCGATGCCGCGCTTGCTGATCTTTCTTGCCATCGTTCTCTCCACTCCGGCGCTGGCTTCGGGGGATTTCGTCTTGCCCAGCGTGCCGTTTACCGCCACGGCGGTGCATGAAACCGGGGCGTTCAAAAGCACCGAGACGATTCATTACGACGACGGAAAGCTGCGGATCGACCCCGGGAACGGGTTCAGCGCCACGATCCTGGACTTCAGGACACAGTCACAGTGCCTGCTGATGGCGAACCACACCTATCTGGTGATGCCTATGGATGCCGAGTTGTTCCGTCGCTACGTCGCTCAGCCGGTCGAGGACACAGACGCGCGCAAGGTGAAAACCGAACGGATCGAGGGGTTGGAGGCGACGAAATACGCCTTCGGCGAGGACGGGGCGCTGGATGCGGCCGGCGACTACTGGCTGACCCGGACCGGTGTGATGATCAAGCGTGTCTATGAGGACGGCGTCTATGGCCGCAACGTGCGCCACCTGGAGTATCTGACTCATATCCGGTTCGAGGATCAACCGGCGGCACTGTTCGCGGTTCCGGCGGGGTTTACGCCCGCGAAGTGATCAGCCCAGCACCAGGTCGTCGCGATGGACGATCTCATCGCGGCCGCGCCAGCCCAGGATCGCCTCGATCTGGTCGGACCGGTGGCCGGCGATGCGTTCGGCGTCGGCGCTGGCATAGGCGGACAGGCCGCGCCCAAGGGTAGCGCCGTCCGGCCCGGCGATGGTGACGGCATCGCCGCGGTCGAAACTGCCTTCGACCGAGGTTATGCCGGCGGGCAGCAGGGACCGGCCGCTGGCCAAGGCCTTGGCGGCGCCGGCATCCACCGTCAGCACGCCCAGCGCGGACAGCGAACCGGCGATCCAGCGCTTGCGGGCGGTGCGGCCCTCGGGTGCCGGCAGGAACCAGGTGCAGC
>JAKBCJ010000126.1 GCA_021807975.1 Pseudomonadota bacterium
CCTGTTCCAGGCTCATTTTCCGCGGCGGGATCAGCAGCATCGCGTCATCCTTGCCGGCAGCGCGGATGTTGGTCAGCTTCTTTTCCTTGATCGGGTTCACTTCCAGGTCGGATTCCCGGCTGTGCTCACCCAGGATCATGCCCTGGTAAACCTTCTCACCCGGGCTCACGAACATCGTGCCGCGTTCCTGGATGTACCACAGGGAGTAATGCACCGCCTCGCCGTTTTCGGTGGAGATCAGCGAACCGGCGCGGCGGCCTTCGATCGCCCCCTTCCACGGTCCGTAACCGGCGAACAGCCGGTTCATGATGCCGGTGCCGCGTGTGTCGGTCAGGAATTCGCCGTGATAGCCGATCAGCCCGCGGCTGGGGATGTTGAAGGTCATGCGGACCTTGCCGCCGCCCGACGGGCGCATATCCCGCAGATCGGCCTTCCGGCGGCTGAGCTTTTCCACCACCACGCCGGTGTAAGGCTCATCCACATCGACCAGCACTTCTTCCATCGGCTCTTCGCGTTCGCCCGTCTCCGGGTTCTTGCGGGTCAGCACGCGCGGGCGGCCGATGGTCAGTTCGAAGCCTTCGCGGCGCATCTGCTCGATCAGCACGCCCAACTGAAGTTCGCCACGGCCGGCGACCTCGAACGCGTCGGTTTCGGTGGAGTCCGTCACTTTGATGGCGACGTTGCCTTCGGATTCGCGGAACAGGCGTTCGCGAATCTGACGCGATGTGACCTTCTTGCCTTCACGGCCCGCCAGCGGCGAATCGTTGATGCGGAATGTCATCGCCAGAGTCGGCGGATCGACCGGGATGGCTTCCAGCGGGCCGCCAAGTTCCGGCGCGCCGATGGTGTCAGGAATGGTGCCTTCGGACAGGCCGGCCACAGCGATGATGTCGCCGGCCATAACCTCATCCACTGGCACGCGGTCCAGGCCGCGGAAGGACAGCAGCTTGGTCAGACGGCCGGTTTCCACCAGCGACCCGTCGCGGCGCATCACCTTGACCGGCATGTTGACCCGGCCGGTACCCTGCTCGACACGTCCGGTCAGCACACGGCCCAGAAAGTTGTCGTATTCCAGAATGCTGGCGACCATGGCGAACGGCAGGTCCGGCTTCACGGTCGGGGCGGGAACGTGGCTGACGACCAGGTCGAACAGCGGGGACAGGTCCTTGCGCGGGCCGTTCAGCTCCACATCCGCCCAGCCGTTGCGGCCGGACGCGAACAGCATCGGGAAATCGAGCTGGCTATCGGACGCGCCGAGGGCGGCGAACAGATCGAACACTTCGGTATGGACTTCGTCTGGACGGGCGTCCTGGCGGTCCACCTTGTTGACCACGACGATCGGGTGGATGCCACGGGCCAGGGCCTTGCCGACGACGAACTTCGTCTGCGGCAGCACGCCCTCGGCGGCATCGACCAGCACGATCGCGCCGTCCACCATGTTCAGGATGCGTTCGACTTCGCCGCCGAAATCGGCGTGGCCAGGGGTATCGACGATGTTGATGCGCGTGTCGTTCCACACCACACTGGCGCACTTCGCCAGGATGGTGATCCCACGCTCTTTTTCCAGGTCGTTGCGGTCCAACGCACGCTCGGCCACGGCCTGATGCTCACGGAACGCGCCCGACTGGCTGAGAAGTTTGTCCACGAGAGTCGTCTTCCCGTGATCGACATGGGCGATGATAGCGACGTTACGGATCTGCATACGGTCCTGGCTTTTGGATGGTGCGGCGCACACTTAGGCTGTAACCGGCCGTCTTACGAGCGAAAAACAGCCCTTACCACGCGTTTCTGCCATGCTTCGCTGAAGCTTCATCATTTAACACCCGGGCGGGTAGCGATTTTTGCCGTTTTTGACGGGTAAAATCGGAGTGATTCGATCAAAACGAACCATAAAGGCGACCCCGCCACCCGGACCCCGGGGGCTGCGTCCGCCCGAACGCGACCTGGAGCGCCTGTTTCGCCGCGCCCCTCTAATGCCACGCGTCCAGGAAAGCCTCCAGCACCGACAAAAATCCCGCCGGGTTGTCGGCATGGACCCAGTGGCCGGCATTCTTTACCGCGACAAAACGGGCAGCGGGAAACATGCCGCGAATGATGGCGCGATGCTGTGGCAGCACATAATTCGACTGGGCACCGGTCACGAACAGCGAGGGGCCGTCATACCGCCCCGGCAGGTCAATCCAGCCCTCCAGGTCTGGGATCGCGGCGGCGATTTCGGACAGGCCGATCTTCCATCCCGGGTTGGGGCCGAACCGCAGGTTTTGCAGCAGGAACGGCCGCAGGGTTTCGTCAGTCACCGTCCGAGCGAGGGCGGCGTCGGCTTCGCGGCGGGTCAGTGCGGGCGCCAGTTCGATGGCTTGCATGGCCTTGGCGAACGCCGTGTTGCCATGCTGGTAGATCACCGGCGCGATATCCGACACCAGCAGGCGGCCAACGAGGTCCGGCCATTGCAACGCCAACGCCATTGCCGCCTTGCCGCCCATCGAGTGCCCGACCACCGCCGCGCGCTCAATCCCCAACGACACCAGGGTTTCGCGAACATCGGCGGCCTGGGTCGGGTAGCGCATGTCCGGCCCGTGCGGGCTATCGCCGTGGTTACGCATATCCAGCGCGACCACCCGGAACCGCGGCGCCAGGGCGCGCTGGATCGCGCCGAAATTGCGTGCCTGCCCGAACAGCCCGTGCATCAAAATAACCGGCGGACCCTCGCCGGCCTGAATCACGTTCAGGATCATCGCTTACTCCGTCCCGGCGGTGACGCCCGGCTGCTTTTGGTCATGCGCCGAACCGGCTACCTCGGCCTCCTCCTCGATTTGCAGGGCATCATTGAACCGGTTGAAGAACCCGCACAGCGTGATGCGCAGCGTCAGTTCAACGATCTGGGCCTCCGAGAAATGCTGCCGCAGCCGCTCGAAAACACTGTCCCGGATGCGGTTGGGCGTCTCCCATGCCAGCTTGGCGTATTCGATGACCAGCCGGTCGATATCGTCCAGTTCGGCATTGTCCGGTTCCAGCAGCCGGTCGATACCCTCGGGCGAGATGCCCTCCACCGCCAGGAACGGTTTGTGATGGGCGACGCAGTAGTGGCACTCGTTCAATTTAGAGACGACGACGATCGCGATCTCCAGATACCGCTTCGGCAGCGTGGCAGCGGCGCGCAGTTCCATCAGCATCGGCATCAGATGGCGCAGCGCGGCGGGGACATGGGCGAACACCGCCACCTGATTGCGGAACGGCCCGTAGAGACCGGCGAACTGTTCGTAGATCGCCGCCTGGTCGGGCGGCAGTTCGGCGGACGGGATGTCGCGGACGCGGGCCATCGTCGGTTCCTTCGGCGTTAGGCGGCGATGTTGGCCGCTGGCAAATTGGTTGCCAAGGTGGCCAGTGCGACCATGTAGGCGGGATGATGAGTATCAAACCCAACGTCCCGCCATTCCGACCAGTGTCTTGATCTATGGCGTGCTCGGTCTGGTGCCATTTTTGGCGCCCCCGCTGCTGGGCGCGACAATTCCGGCGTTGAAGCCAGCGTCCGGCCTGGTTCTGACGGTCTATGGCGGGTTGATCCTGTCGTTTTTGGGCGGAGCGCGATGGGGCCTCGCGATCCGTGCGTCATCGCCGAATGCTCTGACCGTATCCATCGCGATGGTGCCAACCTTGGCCGCGCTGGCCTTGTTGGTCGCCATGCCCGGCCACCCCGGCCTACGGTTGATCGGACTGGCCGGCGCCCTGGCCGTTCATTGGCTTTGGGATTGGGGCAGCGACGGATTGCCCCCCTGGTACCCGGCCTTGCGGACCATACTGTCCGCCGGGGCGGTCGCCGGCTTACTGCTAGGCGCGGCGGTCCTGACATGACCGATGACATCGCGGTTGTGGTCGGCGCATCAGGCGGCATCGGGCGGGCGATCGCGCAGCATCTGGAACGGGACCCGGCATTCGCCCGCGTGGTCGCGGTGTCCCGCCGCCGCCCTGCCGGCTGGCAACACGACTGGATCCCGGCCGACATAACGCAAGAGCCGACACTGGCGGACGCCGCGGGCCAGATCGCCGCATTGGGGCCGGTCACAAGGATCGTCGTCGCCACCGGCATGCTGCACGGCCCCGGACTGACGCCGGAGAAATCGATGCGCGCTTTGTCGCTGGAGACGATGACCGCCGCCTTCATCGCCAACGCGGCCGGTCCGGCGCTGGTTGCCAAACACCTGCTGCCCCTCACCCCCCGCGACCGCCCCAGCCTTTTCGCCGCCCTGTCCGCTCGGGTGGGCAGCATCGGCGACAACCATCTTGGCGGCTGGTACGGCTACCGGGCATCGAAGGCCGCGCTGAACATGCTGATCCGCACGCTGGCGATCGAGCATCGGCGGACCCGCAAGCTGGGCGTATGCGTCGCGCTGCACCCCGGAACGGTCGATACCGGCCTGAGCGCCCCGTTTCAGGCCGGGGTGCCCGAGACGAAGCTGTTCACCCCGGACTTTGCCGCCGCCGCGCTGCTGGCCGTGATGGACGGGCTCGGGCCAGAAGCGAGCGGCGGGTTCTTCGCCCGGGACGGCGCCCCGATACCCTGGTGACAGACTACCGCAGCGTTGCCCCGGTCGCCTTTGCCACCGCCGCCACCACCTTTTGACAGGCGGCCTCGATCTCCGGGTCGGTCAGCGTGCGGTCCCGCGGCTGCAGGGTCACTTCGACACCGAGCGACTTCTTGCCCGGGGTCATGCGCTCGCCTTCGTACAGGTCGAACAGCGTCACGCCGGAGATCAGCGCACGATCTGCCCCTTTCGCCGCCTTGACCACGCTGTCCGCCGCCACGGCGCTATCGACGATGAAGGCAAAATCGCGCCGCACCGGCTGGAACAGCGGCAGGTCGGGCGCGGACTTCTTGCGCTTCTTCGGGTCAGCAACGGCGTCCAGGTTCAGCTCGAACACCACCATCGGGCCGGGCAGGTCCAGCGCGGCGAGCAGGCGGGGGTGGATCTCGCCGAAATAGCCCATCACCGTTTTCGGCCCTTGCCGCACCATGCCGGAGCGGCCGGGGTGCAGGAACGACGGTGCGTCCGTGGTGACTTGCAAGGCCTCCAGCGGCACGCCGACCGCGGTCAGCAGCGCCCAAAGGTCGCCCTTGGCGTCCATCGCATCCACCGGACGCTGCGGCACCAGCCAGTTGCGTGGCGTCTGGCCGCAGCGCAGGCCGGCGGCGACCAGCTTTTGGCCATCTGGTGCATCCAGCGCGAAGGCTGGCCCGATCTCAAACAGGGCAACATCGGCATAGCCGCGCGCGGCATTGCGCTTCGCCGCCAGGGCCAGGGTCGCCAGCGGAGTCGGCCGCAACTGATCCAGGTCGGCGGCGATCGGGTTGCTCAGGCGCAGGGCGTCGGGCGCGGCGCCAAAGCGTTCGGCCTCGGCACGCGCCATGAAGCTGAACGTGACACATTCCATCAATCCAGCCGACGCCAATGTGCGGCGGGCGACGGCGTTGCGCTGCTGGCGCGGCGTCAGCGTTGCCTGCGGCACCGGGCTTTCGCGGGGCAAAGACACCGCCGGAACCGCATCCAGGCCGCGCAGGCGCAGAACTTCCTCGATTAAGTCGTTTTCCGCCTCGACCGCGATGCAGCCCTCGGCCGCCTTGGCTGCCTTTGCCGGGTCCAGCGCAGGCGACTGATCCAGACTGATCGGGGCGGCCACGTCGTTGCGCCACGACGGCACGGCGACGGTCACGCTGTCCGCGTCGCGCTGGCGAACGGTGAACCCCAGGTGTTCCAGTGAAGCCACGGCTTCATCGGCGGGAATGTCGGAACCGCCGAAGCTGGCGATGCGGGCGAAGCGCATGGTTGCATCGCGCTGCCAGGCCGGTTCGCCGCCGGCCATCGTCACGGTGCCCGGTTCGCCGCCGCACAGTTCCAGGATCAGCGCGGTTGCCGCCTGGATCGCGTCGGGCATCAGCGCCGGGTCCAACCCGCGTTCGAACCGCTGCCTTGCGTCGGAGACGATCTGGTGGCGACGGCCGGTGCGCGCGATGCGGATCGGGTCGAACAGCGCGCATTCGACGAACACGCTGGTGGTGGCTTCGTCGCAGCCCGTTGCCTCGCCGCCGATCACGCCGGCGATGGATTGCACCCCGGCGGCGTCGCAGATGGCGCAGTCCTCGGGATCGACGACGTAGTCCTTGCCGTTCAGCGCGCGCATGGTCTCGCCGGCACCGCGCCGCAGGGTGAGTGTGTCACCCGTCAGTTTGCCGACGTCGAAGACGTGCAACGGGCGGCCGAGATCGAAGGTGAAGAAGTTGGTGACATCGACCAGCGCGTTGATCGGGCGCAGGCCGATGAAGGTCAGCCGGTCTTGCAGCCATTTCGGGCTGGGCGAGTTCTTCACGCCGCGAATGGTGCGCCCGATGATCCAGGGGCAGGCTTCCGGAAAGGCGATATCCCAACGCGGGCCGCCGTCGAATGCCGGCGGGATGACGGGGGGTGCGAACGGCTTCAGCGTGCCGAGTCCCGCCGCCGCCAGATCGCGGGCGACGCCGCGCACCGAGAAGCAGTCGCCACGGTTGGGGGTCACGCCGATCTCGATGATCGGGTCGTTCAGGCCGGCCCAGTCGGGGTATGTCATGCCGATCCGGGCGTCGGCCGGCAGTTCCACGATGCCGGCATGATCGTCGCCCAGGCCCATTTCGCGGGCCGACAGCATCATGCCCGCACTTTGCACGCCGCGGATTTCGCCGATTTTCAGCGTGATATTGCTGCCGGGGATGAAGGCGCCAGGGGCCGCGAACACCACCTTGATGCCGGTGCGGGCATTAGGGGCGCCGCAGACGACGGAGACGACACCTTCGCCGGTATCGACCCGACAGACCCGCAGACGGTCGGCGTTTGGGTGCTGAACGGCCTCGATCACATGGGCGACGCGAAATGCGGCCAGCGCGGCGCCGGGGTTTTCGACGCCCTCCAGCTCCAGGCCGATCCGGGTCAGCGTGTCGGTGATCTGGGTCAGTGTGGCGTCGGTCTGAAGGTGGGACTTCAGCCAGGAGAGGGTGAATTTCATTGGTTGGACCAAGCCCCCGAGTCACTGAATAGATGGGCCGCTGCTGCCGCCGTCATGGCCGGGCCTGTCCCGGCCATCTTCGCACGAACCGCCGAAGCGCGGATGGCCGGGACAAGCCCGGTCATGACGATCGGCCCAGTGCCGGTGAAAACGCTGGCCATAACGGCTGGCCCGGTGCCGGTGAAGCATCCGTCCATTTTCAAACCCCCTCGTGCAGCATGGCGGGGGACAGCGGGTTGAACCCGTAGTGCTTCAGCCAGCGCAAATCGGATTCGTAGAACGGTCGCAGATCAGCCATGCCGTGCTTCAGCATCGTGATGCGTTCCACGCCCATGCCCCAGGCGAAGCCCTGCCACTCCCGCGGGTCGATGCCGCAATTGGCCAGCACCCGCGGATGGACCATGCCGCTGCCCAGGATCTCCAGCCAGTCGCCGCCCCGGCCAAGTTCGCCGGTCCGGCGGTTCCAGCCGATATCGACCTCCATGGAGGGTTCGGTAAACGGGAAATAAGACGACCGGAACCGCACCGGCAGGTCGGAGATGGCGAAGAACGTGCGCAGAAAGTCGATCAGCACGCCTTTAAGGTGCCCCAGCGTCATGCCGCGATCGATCACCAGCCCCTCACACTGATGGAACATGGGTGAGTGGGTGGCGTCATGGTCGGCGCGATAGGTGCGGCCGGTGACGATCACCCGGATGGGCGGTTCCTGCGACAGCATGGTGCGGATCTGGCCGGGGGAGGTATGCGTCCGCAGCACCGGCGGCGCGGCACCATCGCGCGGCGGCAGATAGAACGTGTCGTGGTCCGCCCGGGCTGGGTGATGCGCCGGGATATTCAGCGCGCCGAAGTTGAACCAGTCGCTTTCGACGTCCGGCCCGTCCACCACGGTGCAGCCCATGGCGCCGAAGATCGCGGCGATTTCCTCCATGGTGCGGGCGATCGGATGGATCAGGCCGGCATCGCGCGGGCGCGGCGGCAGGGTGGGATCGATGCGTTCCGACAGCAGCCGGGCGTCCAGCGCCGCGTCCTCAAGCTGGGTCTTCCGGGCCTCGATCGCCGCGTTCAGCCCGTCCTTCAGCCGGTTCAGCGCAGCGCCCCGGTCCTTGCGCTGTTCGGGCGGCGTTTTGCCCAGATCGCGCAGCATGCCGGTGAGGCTGCCGTTGCGGCCAAGCACGGCGATGCGCACCGCGTCCCAGGCGCGCAGATCGGCGGCGGCGGCGAGGGCCGCGTCGGTGGAGGTCTTCAGGGCTTCAAGATCGTCGTTCATCGGTGAGTCCCGTACACGGAAAGGGCCGCCCTGTTCAGGCGGCCCCTCGATATCGTCGTGGCCGGGTATGTCCGGCCATCTGCCCCCACCTCCGGTGCGCGGATAGCCGGGACACGCCCGGCCATGACGACGGGGGAAGGACGGTAGCTAAGCCAGGGCGGCCTGAACCTTCTGCACGATCGCCGCGAACGATGCGGGGTCGTCATAGGCAATCGCGGCGAGGACCTTACGATCCATCTCGATGCCGACCTTCTTCAGGCCGGCGATGAAGACCGAGTAGGTCAGCCCGTGCTCACGCACCGCCGCGTTGATGCGCTGGATCCAAAGACCGCGGAATTCGCGCTTTTTCACCCGGCGATCACGGTAAGCGTACTGAAGAGACTTCTCCAGGCGTTCCCGGGCAATGCGGTAATTGGTGGAGGACCGGCCGACAAAGCCCTTGGATTGCTCAAGGACCTTCTTGTGACGGGCGTGGGTGGTTGTACCCCGTTTGACGCGTGCCATGTGTGCTTACTCCCTTAAGCGATGCCGTAGGGGGCCCACTGCTTAACGGTCAGCCCGTCAGCATGGGTCAGCGTCTGGCTGCCGCGATTGGTCCGCTTGGCCTTCTGGCTTCTGGCGCTCAGGCAGTGGCGCTTCTTGCCGGGGCCGGCGAGAACTTTGCCGGTCGCGGTGATCTTGAACCGCTTCTTGACCGACGACTTGGTCTTCATTTTGGGCATTTTAGTCTCCTTCTGGTTCGCGTTTGCCATACCCGGGCGGGTAAAATTGGCAAACAGTCGCGGCCGGGCATGCCCTTCCAGGCCCGGACTCGCAAACAGGCGCGGGGTATAGCGGCGGCGGTGCTGGCAGGCAAGCGCGGATCGCGATACGCAGGGACCTTATTACAGGAGGCACGCACCCATGTCCGAAATCCGATCCAACGATCCCACCAACGCCATCCGCCAAGCCGTCGAACGCATCGAGGATCACCTGATCGCGGTACGCCGCGATATCCATGCCCATCCGGAACTGGGGTTCCAGGAAGTCCGCACCGCCGGCGTCGTTGCCTCGGAGCTGGCGCGAATGGGAATCCCGTATCAAGCCGGCATCGGTAAAACCGGTGTGGTCGGGCTGATCCAGGGCGGGCGCCCCGGCAAGGTGCTGGCGATCCGGGCGGACATGGACGCGCTGCCGATCCAGGAAACCAGCGGCCTGCCGTTCGCCAGCACGCTGCCGGGCCTGATGCACGCCTGCGGCCACGATATCCACACCACCACGCTGCTGGGGGTCGCCGCCGTGCTGCAAGAAATGGCGCCGCAACTGGCCGGGACGGTGAAGCTGGTGTTCCAGCCCGCCGAGGAAGGCCTTGGCGGCATGCAGGCGATGATCGACGACGGGGTGATGACCGGCCCGGATATCGACATGGCCCTGGGATTCCACAACCATCCAGACATGCCGGCGGGCACCTTCGGCTATACCCGCGGACCGGGGCTGGCGGCGTCGGACCGGTTCGATATCGTGTTGCGCGGTAAATCAGGCCATGCGGCGTACCCGCACACTACCATCGACCCGCTGATCGCGGCGGCGATGCTGGTTACCCAATTGCAGACCGTGGTCAGCCGGGAAGTCAGTCCGATGCACCCGGCGGTTGTCACCGTCGGCGCCATTCAGGGCGGCACCACCCATAACATCATCCCCGATTCCTGCGTTATCAAAGGGACCGTCCGGACGCTGCACCCCCGCGCGCGCGATATTGCCCAAGCCGCGATCGAGCGTCTGACGGCCGGAATGCTGGAGGGCATGCGCGTCCAGTGCGATATCGACTACCGGCGCGGCACACCCTGCCTGGTCAACGACGACCGCATTCTGGACCCCGCCGTCGCCGCCGTCCGCGCCCAGTTCGGCGATGCGTCGGTCACCGCCCGGGAAGCCAGCCTGGGCGGCGAGGACTTCGCGCTGATGGCCGAGCGGGTGCCGTCGTTCCAGTTGAAGGTCGGATCCGGACAGCCGGGGCGTTCGGATAAGCTGCACAACTCCGCCTATCAGCCGGACGAGGCCTGCATTGGACTGGGTGCGCAGGCGTTGTCGCGGGCGGCCATGGTTCTTCTGGCCGGATAGGGCCGCACCGGCCGGTGCATCGGAATTGTGCATCGGCCGAGGTTACTTCCAGAGAATACCAACCTAAGAGGTAAATAGATATTTACCTGAACAGAAACGGTGCCAGGGTTCCCGCGGGCGTGACTTGCGGGGATTGACGAAAACCGCCGTTCGGATTGCATCTTGCGCCCGCCGGGATTGGCGGAAATCGCGGAAAACCGTGGTCCATGCGCCGATGTTGGTGCCGGGCCGCGTGGAAATCCGCTGACGAATCAGTATCTTTTATTCTCCGCTTAATGCAGGTAGGTAAGCAAGACCGGTGGCTGTTACTCTTGCTGGGGGTGTCTCCACACGGCTCGAAGACGGGGTTGTTTCGAATGAAGAAGAAAGTGGAAGCTGGAGACGGTCCTTTAGCCGGGACCTTTCAGTTGGAGAATTTTCTGCCGTACAGGCTATCGGTTGCTGAGGAAACCGTCTCCCGGGTCATCGCG
>JAKBCJ010000127.1 GCA_021807975.1 Pseudomonadota bacterium
GACCGCGCGGACAGGGGTCGAGGTGCGCGTGACCGATGCAGACGATCGCGACCTGCCGCCGGGCGAAACCGGCGAGGTGCTGACGCGCAGCGATTGCGTCATGACCAGCTACTGGGGCAATGCGGATGCAACGGCGAAGACACTGGCAGGCGGCTGGCTGCATACCGGCGATATCGGGTCGATGGATCAGCACGGCTACCTGACGCTGAAGGACCGCAGCAAGGACATGATCATCAGCGGCGGTTCCAACATCTATCCGCGCGAAATCGAGGAAGTGTTGCTGCTGCACGATGGCGTCCGCGAGGTCAGTGTGGTCGGTGCGCCGCACGCCGACTGGGGCGAGGAGGTGGTGGCCTTCGTGGTCGGCAACCCCGGTGCCGTGGTCAGCCCCGAACAGCTCGACCAGCTTTGCCTGGACCGTATCGCTCGGTTCAAACGGCCCAAGCGGTATGAGTTCGTGGACGATCTGCCGAAGAACAACTACGGCAAAATCCTGAAAACGGAGCTGCGTAACCGATTCAAACCGCTATGAGGTATTCGTCATGCGCCAAGTCTCGATAACCGGCGTCGGATCGACGCGGTTCGGCCGCTTCCCGGACCAGTCGATCATCGATCTCGCGGTCACCGCAGCAAACCAGGCTATCCTCGAATCAGGCATTCCCCGCGACCAAATCGGGGCTCTGTATCTGGGGAACTTCGTTTCCGGCCCGTTGACCGGCCAGGAAGTTCTCGCCGGGCTCGTCGCCGATGCGCTGGGTCTGGCCAACATTCCTTGCACCAAGGTAGAGGGCGCCTGCGCCTCGGGCGGTATCGCCTTCCGCCATGCCTGCCTTAGCGTGTCGTCCGGAGTCTGCGATACCGCCCTGGCGGTTGGCGTGGAGAAGATGACGCATGCACGGACACCGGAGACGACGGCGGCACTGAACTGCGCCATGGACAATCGCAGCGATGGACCCAGCGGCCTGACCTTCCCCGGACTGTTCGGAATCGCCTGGCGGCTGCACGAAGCGCGGTACGGCACGCGGCGGGAGCATGTGTCGGCGGTGGTGCGCAAAAACAAGCGCAACGGCCTGCGGAATCCGCTGGCGCAAATGGGGGCGGACCTGACGGACGAGGACATCGCGGACTCGGTGTTGATCGCCGATCCGCTGCGGCTGTTCGACTGCTGCCCGACCTCGGATGGTGCCGCGGCTGCGGTGGTGACGCTGCGCGGCCAGGCACGCGACAATCCGTTGGCGATCGACGTGCTCGCCTCGGCGCAAACGCGTGGGTCGGCGCGCATCGCCGGGCACCCCGATCTCTGCACCTTCGAAGCGACCGTCGAAGCCGCTCGGCGGGCATACGAAATGGCCGGTCTGTGTGCGACGGATATCGATTTCGCGGAATTGCACGATTGTTTCTCGGTCGCCGAAATTCTGGATACCGAGGACCTGGGCATCGTTCCGCGCGGCAAGGGGCATGAATGGGCGCTGGAGGGGCGTACCGCGGTGGATGGTTCCATCCCGGTGAACCCCAGCGGCGGGTTGCTGGCGAAGGGCCACCCGGTCGGGGCCACGGGGCTGGGGCAAATCTATGAATCGGTGATGCAGTTGCGGGGCATTCACCCGAATCAGGTGAAGGACGCGGCGATCGGTCTGACCCACAACCTCGGCGGTACCGGGGTGGCTTGCAGCGTGACGATCCTGGGGCGCCCCGATGCTTGATTCTACTGTTCCCATCGGCATTCTGCGCTGTTCCGCCTGCGGCGCGCTGGATGCCGGGCCGCGCCTGTTCTGTGCGCATTGCCATGAAGCGGCGCTGGTCAGCGAACCGGCCAGCAGCATGGGGCGGCTGGTGTCCTGGACCGTCATTCGGCGGCCCTCGGCACAATTCCGGGCGCTGGCGCCGATCGGGATCGCGATCGTGGCGCTGGATGCGGGGGTAACGGTGACTGGCCGGTTGGCCTCGCCCGATGGCGCGCATCGGGTGGACGAACGTGTCGCCGCGGTGCGCATGGACGACGGTGTAGGAATTTTCGAGGTAATCGATGGCTGACGACATCCTGTACGAGGCCGATGGGCCGGTTCGACTGATCACGATCAACCGGCCAGACCGGATGAATTCGCTGGATTTCGCCGCCAACGACCGGCTCGTGGACTGCTGGCGGGAGTTTGCCGCGGATGACGGCGCTCGGATCGCGGTGATCACCGGCGCGGGCGGTTCGGCGTTCTGCGCCGGGGCCGATCTGAAGACCTATACGATGGATTTTGCCCGCCGGCCGGCGCCGGAGTTCCGCACCCGGTTCACCGACGGTCCCGGTTTCGGCGGCATCACCCGCGGGATGGAGATGCCGAAGCCGACCATCGCGGCGGTCAACGGGTTCGCGATTTCCGGCGGGCTGGAGCTGGCGCTTGCCTGCGACATGCGGTTCTGCGCGCCGCATGCCGAATTCGCCTTGCAGGATGTCAAATGGGGCTTCCATGCCTGCGATGGCGGGCTGATCCGGCTGCCGCAAATCGTGGGGCTGGGCAACGCGATGGAAATCGTGCTTTCCGGCGACCGCGTGGATGCCGGACATGCGCTGCGGATCGGTCTGGTCAACCGGATCTACCCCGCCGACACCCTGCTTGCCGAGGCGATGGCATACGCACACCGGCTTGCGTCGCGCGCGCCGCTGGCGCAACGCTTCGCGCTCGATGTGATGCGGCGGGCGCAGGGAATGCCTCTGCCGGAGGCATTAAGGCTGGAATCGCGTTCGTTCTACGATCTGGGCGGGACCGAGGATTTGGCGGAGGGCACCACCGCCTTCCGGGAAGAACGTGAGGCGCGGTTCAACGCGCGATAAGAACGGGCGGGGGAAACGGCATGAAACATACAATGGGCGCCTTCATGGCTGCCGTCCTGACGGTCGCCGCCAGTGCGGCGCCGCAGGCGAAAGAGACTGTGACGGTCGGGGTCATCGAGGGACTGAGCGGACCGCCGGCCATCGCCGATTTCGGCGAGTCCTACCTTCAGGGCCTGAAGATGGCCCTGAAGCAGCACAATACGCCGGATGCGAAGACCGATATCGCGCTGATCGTCTATGACGACGAAGCGAACCCGCAGCGCGCCGTTTCGCTGGCGCAGCGGCTGATCCAGCGAGATAACGTCTCGCTGGTCATCGGAACGGTCAGCAGCGGCAACGTCATGGCGTTCGCGCCTGTCCTGCAGGCAGCCAAGGTGCCGCTGATCGCCGGCCCATCCGTCGCCACCAATATAACCACCGATTTTATCGGACAAAAACCGAGCTATATTTTCCGTTGCTCGATGGTCGATAAGTATCAGGTCGATAAGATGCTGGATTATGCAGTGAAGAATTTCCAGCGGATCGGCGTGCTGGCATCCACGACCGGCTATGGCACTTACGCGGTCAAGTCGGTGCGGGATGGGCTGGCCGCGCGCGGCACCAAGCCGGTGGATGTGGAATCCGTCGCCCCCGGTGTCAGCGACCTGACGCCGCAGATGCTGCGGCTGAAAGAGGCCGGGGCGCAGTATGTGCTGAATTTCGACGAATCGTTCGAACTGATCTACCGGCCGATGGCGAAGATCGATTACCGCCCCGTGGTTGCCGGCAACTGGGGCCTGTCCTCGATGAAGGTGCTGGAGATCGTGGGTGCCAAGGATATCGAGGGCACGATCATGGGCCAGGCGCTCGATCTGAATTCGCCTAAGGCGCAGGCATTCGATGCGGCGGCACGCAAGGAATACGGGGCGGCGTACCGCTGGCCGGTGGTGGCCGCGCTTGGCTTCGACGCAGGCCAGATCGCCTTCGCGGCGGTGGATAAGGCGGGGGCTGATCGCGATGCCATTCGCGACGCCCTGGAACATGTGGATGGGATTCGGACGGTGACCAATACGCCCGCCGCCCCGTTCAGTGCCACCCGGCACGAATGTCTGGCGCCGAACGACGTGTTCCTGGGCGTTTGGAAGGACGGCCGCGTGGTGAAGCTGTAGCGGCGGGGCGGGCCGGTGGACGCCCTGCTGGAGATCGTCCTGAGCGGGCTTGCCATGGGTGCGATCTATACATTGTCGGCGCAGGGATTGCTGGTGACCCATCTGGCCGCGCACCGCATGAATTTCGGCCAGGGCGACTTCCTGATGATCGCCGCCTTCCTGTCCATGACCCTGCTGCTGGCGGGCGTGCCAGTCATTGGCGCGATGCTGCTGGTGGCCGCCGCGCTGGCGCTGCTGGGTGTGCTGCTGGAGCGCATCGCGATCCGGCCGCTGGACCGTCACCGCCGCATCGGCGGCGACTCGCATGCCTGGATCCTGACCACGATGGGGTTCGCACTGATCCTGCAGAACGTCACGACGCTGATCTGGGGGCGGTCGTCGCATTACTCGCCGCCGCTGTTTTCGGCGGAGCGGAACAGTGTCGTCACCATCGCGGGCGTCAGCTTGTACCGGGAGGAAATCGTCGTGATGGCCGCGGCGCTGATCGCGGTGGGGCTGTTCTACCTGCTGCTGATGCGCAGCCAGACCGGCAAGGCAATCCGCGTCGTCGCGTTCGATCCCGATACCGCCCGGTTGCTGGGAATCAACGTGCGGCGCACGCTGGTGATCGCGTTCGTGCTGGCTTCTCTGCTGGCGGCGGTGTCAGGCGTGCTGATCGGCCCGTTGATCACGGTCCAGCCGGCGATGGGTCTGGTGCTGACGATCAAGGCGTTGGCGGTTGCCAGCATCGGCGGCTTCGCCAACCCGGTCGGCGTTCTGATCGGGGGACTGATATTCGGCGTGGTGGAGGGTGTATCGAACTATGCCGATTCCGCGTTCGGCGATCTTTACCCGCTGTTGATGGTACTGGCCTTACTGGCCGTGCGGCCATCCGGCCTGTTCGGCCAGGCCGTGACTGACACGCGGTAATCATGCGCTTGCTGCTTTATGCCGCAACTGCCGCGGTGCTGGCGCTGTTTCCGGTGGCCGCCGGCCCGGGCTATCACATCTATGTCGGTCAAAGCATTGCGCTGACCGCCGTCGCCGCGATCGGCTTGAACCTGCTGCTTGGGTTGTCGGGCCAGATGTCGCTGGGTCAGGCCGGCTTCTATGCGGTGGGCGCTTACGGGTCGGCGCTGCTGGCGGCGAAGCTGCATGTCCCGCTTTGGCTTGCCATGCCGGCGGGCGTTGTGCTGGCGGGTTTGGCCGGCGCTTGCATTGGGCTGGTCGCGCTGCGCACACGCGGGTTGCACCTGGCCATGGCGACGCTGGCGTTCGGGTTCATCGCCGCTATCGTGGCGCAGCGCTGGGTTTCCTTGACCGGTGGCACGATGGGGCTGATCGGCGTGCCCGTGCTGGACTTTGGCAGCCGCAAATACGGCCCGACTTATTTCTACTGGATCGCCGCCGGCTGTTTCCTGGCGGTGCAGATCGCCAGCGATTACATCCACCGCTCCGCCTGCGGCCGCAATCTGCTGGCGCTCAAGCAAAGCGAGGCGTTCGCGCGCACCATCGGGCTGAACGTGCCAGCGTGGCGACTGGGCACATTCGTCGGCGCGGCGGCACTTGCCGGACTGGCCGGGGCGCTGTTCGCACATCAGAACGGCTTTGTCGGCAGCGATGCGTTCTCCCTGGACCTTAGCCTGATGCTGCTGATCGGGGTGGTGATCGGGGGTCTGAGGTCCAGCTATGGCGCGATCGTTGGCACGGTCGTGGTGGTGGCCATCGGCGAAGGCATCGCCGATCTGCACGACTACGCCGCGATGATTTATGGCGGCATTCTGCTGATCGTTCTGCTGCTGCTGCCCGAGGGCATCGCCGGCCTGTTCGGTCGGGCGGGTCAACGGCCGATCACGGCGGATATCCAAGCTGCTATGCCGCAAGCTGGTACGCCCCGGGCGCTGCCGGCTGCTCCGGCTGAAACGGCGGTGCTGGAACTGGATGGGGTCACCAAACGCTATGCCGGGGTGGTCGCGATCGACCGCCTGTCGTTCACCGTCCGGCCGGGCACGGTGCATGCGCTGATCGGGCCGAACGGGGCTGGCAAATCCACGCTGATCAATGCAATCGCCGGATTGTCCATGCCCGACGCAGGCGTGGTGCGGTTCCTCGGGCGCGACGTCACCCGCATGGCCGCGCATCGGCGCGCCCGCCTGGGGCTGGCGCGCACCTTCCAGAACCTGTTGCTGGTGCAGGAATTGAGCGTGATCGAGAACGTGCTGCTGGGCCTGCGGGCCCGCAACCGGCCGTTCTGGAGCGACCTGCCCCGATGGCTGCTGGGCGGCCACGAGGACGCACTGCTGGCCGAGGCGCTGACAATCCTGCGGCTGTTGGGGATCGGCGATCTGGCGGCCAGGACGCCGGGGGAACTGTCCTATGGCCACCGCAAGCTGTGCGAGATCGCCCGGGCGGTGGCACAGTCGCCGTTATTGTTCTTGCTGGATGAGCCGGTGGCCGGGTTGAACGAGGAAGAGGCGCTGCGGATCGCCGGGGTGGTGCGCGGCCTGCGCGATGACGGTGCCACGATCCTGCTGGTCGAGCACAACATGGAATTCGTCATGGCGATCAGCGATGCCATCACGGTGCTGGATCACGGCGTCAAAATCGCCGAGGGACCTCCGGATGCCGTCAGGCAAAACCCGGCGGTGATCGATGCCTATCTGGGCGCGGAGGCAGCATGATCGCGCTGGACGGCGTCTCGGTCTCGATCGGCCGCATAGGCATTCTTCACGATATCAGTTTACGGGCCGCACCCGGCCAGATGGTCGCGGTGATCGGGGCCAACGGCGCGGGCAAAACCACGCTGCTGCGGGCGATTTCCGGATTGGTACCACTGCTGTCCGGCTCCATTCGTTTCGATGGCAACGACATAACCGGCCATGCCGCGCACGGCCTCGCACGGATTGGGCTGGTGCATGTGCCGCAGGGGCGGCAAGTGGTGCCCGGGCTGAGTGTGGAGGAAAATCTGCTGATCGGCGCCCGCCACATCGCGGAACGGGGCGGCATCGCTGAACGGCTGGAGCGCGAATACCGGCGATTCCCCATCCTGCGGGAACGTGCACCGCTGCCGGCAGGCGCACTGTCGGGCGGGGAGCAGCAAATGCTGGCCATTTCCCGCGGGTTGATGATGCGGCCGAAGCTGCTGATGCTGGATGAACCGTCGCTGGGCCTGTCGCCGCGCATGGCCGCCTTTATCATGCAGGCGCTGTCGGCCCTGCGCGACGAGGGGCTGACGATGCTGCTGGTCGAGCAAATGGCGCGGGCGGCCCTGGCGGTTGCCGACACCGCGCTGGTGCTGCGGCGCGGCCGTGTCGTGCTGAGCGGCCCGGCGGAACCGCTGCGCCACGACCGGCAACTGGTGGCCAGCTACCTGTCATAGAGCGCGATCCTCGAAGGCGGGTACACCACGGCCAACCGGTTCATTCATGCGCGACGCGTGACGGCCTGCGTTTGAGACCCCTTGAACAACGTCCATCCTGGTATCCGGCCACCTTGCGGGGATAACGCCGAACGATGTTACCATGAACCGGCTGGCTCGACGGGGGTGGCCTTTCCACTACCGGATCAAATGCCATATTTAGCTCGCCCCCCGTCCGCATTCCGCCATAAAGACAGGCTATTCGATGCAGGATTGGCGACCAGCCGCTCAAGGAACCCACGATGAAGCAGACCATCGCCCTGGTTGACGACGACCGCAATATCCTGACCAGCGTGTCCATGACCCTGGAGCAGGAAGGCTACACCGTTCGCACCTATACCGACGGCGAAAGCGCCCTTCAGGGCATGACCGCGAAACCGGTCGATCTGGCGGTGCTGGATATCAAAATGCCCCGCATGGACGGGATGGAACTGCTGCAACGGCTGCGCCAGCGCAGCTCGATCCCGGTGATTTTCCTCACCTCGAAGGACGAGGAAGTCGATGAGCTGATGGGCCTGCGCCTCGGCGCCGACGATTACATCACCAAGCCATTCAGCCAGCGCCTGCTGCTGGAACGGATTCGCGCCCTGCTGCGCCGCAATGAGGCCGGCAAGGCCGAGGGTTCGGGCACCGCGCCCGGCGGAGTGATGACCCGCGGCGACCTCGTGCTGGACGAAACCAAGCACCAGTGCATCTGGAAAGGTCACGACATCCAACTGACCGTGACCGAATTCCTGCTGGTCAAGGCCCTGGCCGCCCGCCCCGGAATGGTCAAAAGCCGCGACCAGCTGATCGATGCCGCGTACGGGGAGAATATCTATGTCGATGACCGCACCATCGACAGCCATGTTAAACGCATCCGCAAAAAATTCCGCGTCGGGACCGAGGAATTCAACCAGATCGAGACCCTGTACGGGATCGGCTACCGCTATAAGGAGCAGTAATTGCCGGACGGGGCCATGCTCCCGGGGCTGACGCAATCCACCGGGCCGCGCAAGCGGTTCCGCCAGCGGTGGGTGTCGCCGCTGCTGCGGCGGATCCTGCTGGTCAACGCATTGCCGTTGGCACTGCTGGTGGTGGCGTTGCTGTACCTGGACCAATACCAGAACGGCCTGCTGGAGGCCCAGGTCACCGCGTTGCGCGAACAGGCCCGGGTGTTCGCCGGCGCACTGGGCGAAAGCGCCGTCCGCACGACCGACCCCGACAACCCGAAACTGGTTTCCGAAGTCGCTGCCTCCCTGCTCCGCCGTTTGACCGAACCCACCCCGGACGCACAGGCTCGGCTTTACGCGCCCGACGGCACCCTTCTGGCCAATTCCCGCACCCATGCGGGGCCGGGCGGCACCATCACCACCGAACCGCTACCGCCGCCACCGGATCACGGCCCGATTTTCGGCGTGATCGGCTGGATATACGATCGCATCCTGGCGCTGCTACCGCATGACGTACCGGCCACGCTGGTCGATATCACGCCGTCGGCCGGGGGCGCCGACTGGCAGCCCGACGTGAAAGAGGAACTGCGCCTCAACAGCGCCGGCAACAGCAGTGAAACCGCACCCTATATCCGGCGCACCCGCGAAAACCGCCTGCTGGTGACTGTCGCGGTCCCGGTCGAACGCGACAAGCACACAGTCGGCATCGTCTCGTTAACCCGGGAGGCGCGGGAAGTGGACGAAAGTCTCTACACCGTGCGCATGTCGATACTGGCGCTGTTCGGCCTTGCCCTTGCGCTGACGGTCCTGCTGTCCTGGTACATGTCGCTCACCATCGCCCGACCGATCCTGCGTCTGGCGGAAGCCGCCGCCGACATGCGCGAAGGCCGTGGCCGATCCGGCAGCGTGCCGTCCTCGCTGCTCCGGCGCAAGGACGAAGTGGGCGCGCTGGCGTCCGCCCTGGCCGATTCCTCCGCCGCGCTGTGGGCCAGGATGGATGCCACCGAACGCTTCGCCGCTGACGTGGCGCATGAGATCAAGAACCCGCTGTCCTCGATCCGCAGCGCGATCGAAACGCTGCGCCGTATCGAGGATCCCAGCCGCCAAAAGCAGTTGCTGACGATTATCGCGCAGGACGTGGTGCGGCTGGACCGGCTGATCAGTGACGTGTCCGATGCCTCCCGCCTGGACGCCGAACTGTCACGCGTCACCGCCCAGCCGGTTGATGTGGTGCCGATCCTGCGCACGCTGCAGGAATTGGATGAAGCCACGCGCGACGAGGATAACGACCCTAAGCTGGAGGTCGTCGCACCGCCGGCCGGGTTCAAGGTCTGGGCGGTGGAGGACCGGCTGGTTCAGGTGCTGCGCAACCTGATCGGCAACGCCCACTCGTTCAGTCCGCCGCGCGGCCGCATCGTGGTCCGGCTGCGCGATGCCGGCGGGGTCGCGGAATTGTGCGTGGAGGACGAAGGACCGGGCATTCCCGATGCGAACCTGGAGCACATCTTCGACCGGTTCTACTCCGAACGCCCGCAGAATGAGAGCTTCGGGCAGCATTCGGGCCTGGGCCTGTCGATCAGCCGCCAGATCGTGGAGGCCCTGAACGGCCAGATTTCAGCCGAGAACCGCCGCGACAGCACGGGCCGCGTGCTGGGCGCCCGGTTTATCGTCAGGCTGCCGATCGTCTGACCCCCTCGCGGGTGGACCGAACCTGACACGTCGATTGGCGATCGCCGGTTAACTTATCGTGCGGAGCAAACAAACCGCCCCGAAACGTGGTTTAGTGTTGCGCACGCAAAAAATCCGTCGGAGGCTGACATGCCGTTTGATGGCCTTAATTTCGTTTCCTCTCCCACCATCGCCAAAATACCCGTCCTGACACGCCTGTCGCATCTGCTGTTCCGGGCGCCGCCAGTGGCAAAGACCTTCCCGCCGCATGCGCTCGCGCCGGCCCCGGCCGGCCAGCCCGATGCCGTGACACTTCAGGTTTTGACCATCGGCCGAGCGCTGATCGAGGACAGGAAGGATTGGGTTCAGCGGCGCTATGAAACCCGGGATGGACGCCGCTGCGCCGTAGGTGCGCTACGCGCCGCCGCCCGCTTGTTGAACGTGGACGGACCGCAGACCGGGGCAACCGCCAGCCTGCTGTCGGTCGCCATGAGCCGGGGCTTTAACGACATCGAGAGTATGAACGATAACTCCAGTCACCGTCAGGTGATTTCCGCCTTCGACGACGCCATCCTCCGCACTGGGCATTGCGGGCGGTAGCTGGCCGGGTTCTGGCGGACCCTCTCGTCCGTGTATTTTTATCCTGATAATATTGACGGCATATTAATACCCCGGTAAAAATATCGGACCATAGAAGGTCCGGCACGATGAACCCACCGCTTGCTACCGCCTGCACCGCGTTCGCCGGCAGCCGTCAGTTAGGCGCTGGCATGCTGCGCGACGTCGCGGCAGCAGTGAAGGACTCCG